>JAVVPF010000009.1 GCA_036655895.1 Cloacibacillus sp.
TGGGTTTATTCCCATAGAGTGCGCGATGATGCCGCTCATTGCTCCGCAGTAATGGAACGAGAGGTAAAACGATGCGAGGAAGCCGGCAAGAGTTATCACTTCGCCGACGAAGCCTCTGCAGCAGCCCCGGATGATGAAATAACAGCCCAGGATCAAAATGAAGAGATCCCAGTAGTTCCATCCGCTCAAAGCGCGCAGTCCCCGCCGTTATGCCCCTGAAATTTATTTTTCATCTCTTCCGCGCGCAGCCCAAGCTCCTGCATCTGGTGCGTAAGCGCCATAAGTGCTAGAAACAGCCGTTCGTCCTGGCTTAAGTTCTGCGGGAACATCTCGACCAGAGCGCGGGCGCTTTCAACGTCGCGTTTTAAGCTCTCAGCCTTCAGCTTCGTGGTCAGGGTATATTTCTGGCGTCCAACCCAAAAGGAGTATCTGCCCTCTCCCAGGGACTGTATTTCGGACGTTTCGTCCATCTGTGTCATAGACTAATTATTACTGCCGCTCTTCCGCGGCGGGGGCGGTTTCTTTCTGCTGAGCCGTTATTTTGCACATGCGGCCAAGCAGGCCCTCGAGGCAGTTGCCTATTTCTTCTTTTTCGGCCTTTGATTCGGCCGCGAGCTTTTCGGAGTCCTCCTGAAGCTGGAGGATCTCAAGATCCCTGTCCTCTATGATGCCTTTAAGTTCGCCGACTTCGCGGCGCAGCGTTTCGTTTTCCGCGTCTTTTTTGCTGAGCATAGCCTCAAGGCTGTCCAGCGCTTCGGCAAATTTTTCAAACTGCTCCATCATATCAATGCACCTCCGGAATATTATCCTGCAAATAGCAAAAAAGGGAGAGAGTCTTACTCCCTCCCATAGTCTATCAGATTTTTAGGCTCCGCGGACATCTCCGCCGAATTTCTTGCCTATTTTTTTAACGGTCTGTTTCGACGCGGTCTCAATTTGCTCCGATGTGAGCGTGCCCTTGTCCGAGCCTATCCAGACGCGGAAGGAGACGGATTTTTTGCCAGCTCCTATCTGAGCGCCGCGATATTCGTCAATGAACATTACTTTTTTGACGAGGTCGACCTTTTTTACTATAGCTTCGATGTCGGCCCAGGCCACGCCGTCGTCAAAGACGATGGAGAGGTCGAAATCAGAGAGCGGATACTCTGGCAGATGCGTAAATTCGTTCTGGCGCGAGGGCAGAGGCGCGAGCTTTTCGACGTCTATCTCAAAGAGCACGGCGAGGCTTCTTTTGATGCCGGCCGCCTTTGCGCTCTTTGGCGAAACTAGAGCTATACTGCCTATCGTCTGTCCGCAGCAGGCGACGTTGACCCACAGCTTTTCATCGGCCCAGTCGGGCTTTGTCTCCTGCGCAAATGAGAGCGGCTCCATGCGCGCGCCCCTGTGCATATATTCCAGCACGCCTTTTGCTTCGCGGAATAACTGACGCGCGTCCCCTCCCACGAAGGCAGCGCCAAGGTGACGCGCCATCTCGGGCAGCATTTCATCGGTTCCGCTGGGGCTGGTGTAGTTTCTGTCAAAGAAGACCTGCGTCAGCTCAAATATTTTAAATTCAGAATAATAGCGCAGGTTCGTCGTTATCGCTTTGAGCAGTCCCGGCACGAGCGACGAACGCAGATGGCTTTCGTCCGGCGCGGGAGGCGTTGAAAGCTGAAGCATTTGAGCCTCGGGAATGGCGGCCGCCTTCACGTATTCGTCCTCTATCCACGGGTAGGTGAAGACCTCCTGCATGTTGCAGCGGAAGGCGAGGTATTCGCGCACCGCTCTGTCGAGTTCCGGCTTTTTCTGGTTGACCGCCTTCTCCAGCACTACGGTGGGCGGCGCGTATTCAAAGTTCTCGTAGCCCATAAGACGCGCGACCTCTTCCAGAATGTCGTCGGGCAGCGAGATGTCGCCTGTGGAGCGCCATGTGGGCGCCTCTATGTGCAGAGTCTCGCCGCGCGCCTCAGTTTTGAAGCCAAGCAGCGAAAGTATCGAGATTATTTCATCCGCGCCTAGTTCCTTGCCAAGGCGTCTTCTCAGGAAGCCGAGTTCCACGTCGACTACGGCACGCGCTAGCGGCTTTGGATAATTATCGGTGTAAGCTGTTACACGCGCCTCCGGGAAATACTTTTTGAAGGCGTCAATCGCAATAGCAGCTGCCTCGTCCGCTCTCTGCGGGTCGATGCCTTTTTCGTAGCGCGAGGAGGCCTCGGTGCGCACGTCAAAACGCTGGGAGGTGCGGCGGATGGAGAGCGCGTCGAAATTCGCAACTTCGAGGATGAGCTTCGTAGTATCGTCAAGGATTGAGTCAAGTTTTCCGCCCATGACGCCCGCAAGCGCGACCGGCGCTTTGTCGTCCGCGATGACTAGGTCTTCCGTCGTGAGGTCCAGCGTTTCGCCGTCAAGAAGCTGTAACTTTTCGCCGGAAGCCGCGCGGCGCACCGTTATGCCGCCGCTTATGTGGCTGCTGTCAAAGCCGTGCGTCGGCTGACCGCTGGCGAGCATGACGTAATTCGTGATGTCGACCGGAAGGTTTATCGGGCGAATGCCGACGCGCCAGAGCAGGCTCTTTAATTCAAACGGCGACTCAACGTTTTTCACGCCGTCGATGACAAGGCCTATGTAGCGCGCGCATCGGTCAGGCGCTTGAATATCCACCTTCAAGGACTCGGGAGCTGCCGCAAAAGTTGCCGCCTCTATCGGCTTCAGCGGACATTTATAAATGGCGGCAAGCTCGCGCGCCATGCCGTAGTGTCCCCAGAGGTCGGGGCGGTTGGTCATTGATTTGTTGTCTATCTCAAGGATGATGTCGTCGAGGCCGAGCGCCTCCGCTACCGCCGCGCCGGGTTTTGCGTGAAACTCAGTTATGTCCATGATGACCGCGTGCTCCGCAGGGAACAGTTCTCCAAGCCCCACTTCGCCGGAGGAGCATATCATGCCGAAGCTCATCACTCCGCGCAGCTTGGCGGGCTTTATCTCGACAGGTTCGCCCTCGCCGTGCCATTTCACCCACGCGCCGGGCTTTGCCACCACAACGTCCTCTCCGGCGTATAGGTTCACTCCGCCGCAGACAATGACGGAGGGCGCAATGTCTCCCGTGTCCACCGTGCAGATGCGCAGTTTGTCCGCGTCGGGGTGCGGCTCAACCGTCAGTATGCGTCCGACTACGAGGCCCGCCAGGTTGTCAGCGAGGCTTACCGCGTCTTCCACTTCAACGGTAGACATCGTAAGGTCGTAGGAAAGCTTGGCCATTGTGAGATCTGCCGGAAGCTCCGCGTATTTTTTTATCCAGTTGTATGAAAGTTTCATATTATCACCAAGCCCTACTTAAACTGTTTGAGGAAGCGCAGGTCGGCGCTGTGGAAGAGGCGCACGTCGTCGACGCCGTATCTCATCATGACGAGACGGTCGAGGCCGATGTTGATGTAAAAGCCGGACCACACCGCCGGGTCGAGCCCCGCCGCGCGAAGCACGTTAGGATGCGGCGTGCCGCCAGGCATTACCTCTATCCAGCCCACATGCTTGCAGACTTTGCAGCCGGCTCCGCCGCAGACCTGACACTTCATGTCTATCTCAAAGCCGGGCTCGACGAACGGGAAGAAGCCTACGCGCATACGCACGTCAACCTCGTGCCCGAAGACCTTTTCGAGGATGGTCTTTATGAGCACCATGCCGGAAGAGAAAGAGAAATCTTTATCCACGATGAGCGCCTCGTACTGGAAAAAGGCACGTTCGTGACGCGCGTCGGTAGTCTCGTTGCGGTAGACGCGCCCCGGATAGACAAAGCGCGCCGGCGCGCCGTGCTCCCTGAGGTAGCGGACACTCGCGCCGGTCAAATGCGGCCTCATGCAGAGGCGTTCCGCTCCGCGGACTTCGTCGTGGCCTTTGAGCCAATAGGTGTCCATGCTCTCGCGCGCGGGATGTTCCGGCGCGAAGTTCAGATTGTCAAAGGCAAATTTTTCGCTCGTTATCTCGTCCTCGGAGAAGACCTCAAAGCCCAGCGAACGGAAGGCGTCGTTCAGATCGTAGCACATCTGAGTGACTGGGTGCAGCCCGCCTGAGGCAGGCTCTATGCCCGGCGCCGTGATGTCGGCCGCGCCCTCGAAGGCAGACAGCGTATCAAGCAGCTCGGCGCCGCGGTTGTCCACCGCGTCGCTCAATATCTGCTTCACTTCGTTTGCGGCCTGTCCAAGCACCTTGCGAAGCTCGGGAGCGGCCTGCCCCACGCTCTTTAATATGTCAGTCAGTTCGCCCTTGCGCCCCAAAAGATTGGCGCGCACAAGCTGCAGCTGGTCCGGCAGCGTGCTTTGCGCTATTTTTTCAAGGCCCGCCTCTTTTATCATCTCGAGACGTTCAATGAGCCCGTTTCCTTCGCTGCGCGGGCTCTGTGTCGTTCCGTTTTCCTCCATAAATAATGCCTCCTGTATATGGCGCTATTTAGGCGCGCCGGGTAAGTTCATATCCATTATTTGCGCCATGTCTTCCTTCGCGATGATGTCGTCCATATCTCCGACATGGCCCAGCACCCACAGCTTATCGCTCGGCTCGAAAGGACGCGTCGGGCACGGCGTGTGCTGCGTGCCGTCGTACTCCATCAGTATAACAATTACTTTGTATTTCTGTGAAAACTTAAGTTCGGCCATATCCTTGCCTATCATCGAGGGCAGTGGCGAAATTTTGCCGAGGACGAAATTCCCTCCCTCGATGCGCGTAAAGGTGGAATACCACGGATAGACCAGAGACTCTGCTATCCTGTGCCCCATGTCCCATTCAGGCGAGATGACCTTGTGCGCACCGACGCGTTCAAGGACCCTCGCGTGCAGCTTGTTGGAGGCGCGCGCTATAACGATAGGGACGCCCATCTCCACCAGCAGCGACGTGCAGAGTATGCTGTGCTCCACCGCCTCGCCGATAGTGACGACCGCTACGTCCACGTCCTTCGCGCCTATTTTGCGCAGAGAATTTTCGTCGGTCACGTCCATCTGCGCCGCCACGGATATTTTATCGGAAAGCTCCATGACGGGCGCCGCCATGCTGTCTATTCCGATAACATTCTGACCGAGGGCCGCCAGCCTCTCACAGAGCGCCGTTCCAAAACGGCCCAGTCCAACTATAAGAAAACTTTTAACTTTTGTCGCCATATCAAGAGCGCTCCCTTCGTTAACCTATCGGAATATGCGTGTCGGGATAATGGATGCCCGAGTCTCCGTCCGCCGTCACAAGCGTCGAGATGAAAGAATAAAGCCCGACGCGTCCCCAGAACATCAGCAAAATTATTATGAGCCTTCCCGGCACCGACAGTTCGGAGGTAATGCCAACCGAAAGGCCTACCGTGCCCAAAGCGGAGGCAACCTCGTATAGTATCGCCGAAAACGGGATATTTTCAATGAGCGTAAGCAGCGTGCTGCCCACAAGGATGGTAAAGAGGTATATTGCAATTATGGCAAGCGAGCGGCGCTCCGTGCGCCCGGAGATGCCGCGGTTCAGGAAGGTCGTCTCGCTCCTCATGTGCAGCTCGCTCCATACTGAGATGGCAAGCACGCCGAAGGTGGTAGTCTTCACGCCGCCGCCCGTAGAGGCGGGCGAGGCGCCTATTATCATGAGCACTATCGTAACTGCCTGGCCAAGCCCGGAGAAATTCTGCGGCGCGATTGTGTCGAAGCCCGCCGTCCTCGCCGTAACTGACGCAAAGAGCGCGTTCCACACCTTCGCCCACACGGGAAGCCCTTTGAGCGCGGCGTTCCAGTCAGAAAGAAGAAAGAGCGCCGTTCCGCCGACGATCAGGCCGCCTGTGATAACAAGCACCAGTTTTGAATAGACTGACAATCTTTTTTTATGCTTCAGCGCTGTGGCGCAGTCGGCAAAAACTGGAAAGCCAATGCCGCCCGTAACGATAAGCCCCATCACCACAGCCGGGATGATTATCGTCATGTGATAGTTTCGAAGTCCGCCCTCGCATACGGAAAAGCCGGCGTTGCAGAAGGCGCTGACCGCGTGAAAAACCGCCATATAGGCGGCGCGCGGGATGCTTTCACCGTTTAGCAGAAAACCCGCAAAAAGCATCGCAGACCCAAGCCCCTCCAAAAAGAAGGTGTATTTGATGACCGTGAAAAAGAGTGCCACGGCGCCCTGAACGCCGTCAACGCCGAGGCCGCCCAAAAAGAAGATACGGCTTTTAATGCCTATCCTTCGTCCTACGGCGATGGCAAGCAGCATCATACCAGTCATAATACCGAGGCCGCCTATCTGGATCAGCGCAAGCAATATCATCTGCGAAAGCGCCCCGAACTGCGTCGAGATGTCAACGACGCCGAGGCCTGTGACGCAGACCGCCGAGGTAGACATAAAGAGCGCATCTACCGCGGAAAGCGGCATACGGTACAGCAAATTATTAGAGAGCCATAAGAGAAAGGCTCCCGCCAGTATGACCAGCAGGAACCCTGTAACAATGACTCTTTCAACCTTATATGAGGTATGAAAACGCAATGTCTTCCACTCTTTGCTAAAATTTAGGCAATATTACAGAGCGGCGCGCGCCTTTTCTACAAGCTGCGTGAAGGCGGGTGCGTCGTTCACCGCGAGATCGGCCAGCATCTTGCGGTTAATCGTGATATTCGCTTTCTTGAGGCCGTTGATGAGAGCGCTGTACGCGATGCTGTTCGCACGTGCGGCTGCGTTGATACGGACTATCCACATTCTGCGGAAATCGCGCTTCTTGAGCTTGCGGCCCGCAAAGGCGCTTGTCAGAGCGTGCAGATAAGCTTCGCGCGCGCGGCGATAGACATTCTTTTTACGTCCCCAAAAACCCTTTGTAATGCTGTATAATTTTTTCTGCTTATTGCGGCTGGCGCTTGAACCCTTAACTCGCATTGTATGTCACTCCTTGAATTTTTTTAAATGATTTGCGTCGTCCCTTAGCTTACGCGTAAGGGAGCATCTTCTTGATGTGCGCTTCGATGCCTGTCGGAAGGATACCCTTCTTCTTCAGAGCGCGAAGGCGCTTTGCGTTTTTGCTGATAAGAAGATGTCCGCGGCCGCTCTTCTTGAAGCTGACCTTACCTGATCCCGTTACGGTAAAGCGCTTTTTTGTGGCGGAATGTGTTTTCATTTTAGGCATTGCAATGTTCCTCCTCTAAATTATCTTACCCGTAGGGTAATTTTAAATATTAAATTTTATCGGCGTCGAGCGTGAAGGAGCTTTTCACCTTAGGAGCCTTTACCGCCTGCGCGCCGCCTGCTGCCGGCTGCTGCTTTGCCTCTGCCGCTTCGGCGTCAGACTGCGCTGCGGTTTTCTTTATAGGAAGCTCCGAGTTCGGCGCTATCATTATCCTCATGTAGGCGCCCTCCATGCGGGGCTCCATCTCTATCTTGCCAAAGTCGTCCACTGCCGCCACTACCTTGTTGAGCACCTCACGGCCTCTGTCAAGGAAGGCCATTTCACGGCCGCGGAAGAAAATCGAGACTTTGACGCGATGCCCTGCCGAAAGGAAGGTCTGTATCGCCTTGACCTTGAATTCATAATCGTGCAGGTCTATCTTCGGACGCATCTTTATCTCTTTGACGACCTGATTCTTCTGTTTCTTGCGCGCGTCCTTGTCTCTCTTCTGCTGCTGGAAGCGGAACTTCCCGTAATTCATTATGCGGCATACCGGCGGCGTCGCCTGAGGCGCGACCTCGACTAGGTCAAGTTCTGCTGCTTCAGCCATTTTGAGCGCTTCCTGCGTATTCACCACTCCGCGCTTTGCATTCTGCTCGTCAATAAGGAGAATTTCCGGACACTTGATCTCGGAATTTACGCGCGGTTCGTCTTCCCTGGTATTTGCTATGGTATTGCACCTCCTGATAATTTTTTGATCAAAATAAAAAGGCCCGAATGCATACGAATGCACCGGACCCTACAAAGACTTCTTCGGGGGCGGACCTGACAACAACTTTCATCGGCAGGCGAGAGGCGCATCCTCTGCTTAAAACCCATTGATAACAATCAACTGATGAATAGTAGCACAAGATGCGCCAAATAGCAACCGTTTGTGCAGATTTGGAACGGCGGCTATGAGCAGATATTTCAAGATACAGGCTTACAAAGGTATATTCCCGTGCTTGCGCGCGTGGCGCTCCTTTTTCCTGCCCCAAAACATGCGCAGCGTTTGAATGATTTTTATTCTTGATTCGGCCGGCTCAATAACATCTTCAAATTTTCCAAGCTCCGCCGAACGATAGGGGTTTAAAAATTCTGTCTCATACGCCTGCTTGTATATCTCCCTCGCCGCGGCGGGGTCGGCCGCCTGTTCGATCTCATTTTTATAAAGCACATTCACGGCGGCATCGGGCCCTACCACAGCACGCTCGCAGCTTGGCCATGCAATGACGAAATCCGCCTTCATGTCTATGCTGCACATCGCCGGCGTGGCTCCGCCATAGGACTTCCTGATCGGCATTACGATTTTGGGGACTGTAGCCTCCGCCCACGCATAGAGAAGTTTCGCTCCATGTCTGATGATGCCGTCATGTTCCTGATTGACCCCTGGAAGATATCCGGGGACGTCTACAATCGACAGAAGCGGAATGTTGAAGGCGTCACAGGTTCTGATAAAACGCGCCGCTTTGCAGGAGGCGTTGATGTCAAGACAACCGGCCAAATAGTTGGTTTGACTGGCGACGACGCCGACCGGCATACCGCCCATACGAATGAACCCTACCACGATATTGCGCGCATACATCGGAGAAATCTCAAAGAAATAATTATTATCGGCGATCTTTGTTATAACATCTTTCATATCATAGGATTTGCGCGAACTCTCTGGAATAATGTCATTGAGTTCTTCTATCCTCCGGGAGACGTCATCGTTGTTGGGATAGATCGGCGGAAGCTGCTGACAGTTATCAGGAAAAAAGCCAAGCAGGCATTTGATCTGCGCGATGCAGTCATAATCGTCTCTCGCTATCAGATGAGAAAGCCCAGATTTTGTGCTGTGCGTCATGGCTCCGCCCAGCGTCTCAAAGTCTACGACTTCGCCGGTCACTTCTTTGATGACGGCGGGGCCGGTGATAAAGGCTTTGCTGGTCTTGTCAACCATGATGATATAATCATTGAGAGCGGGAGAATAGGCCGCGCCGCCAGCGCAGCTCCCCATGAGAGCCGAAATCTGCGGAATGACTCCAGAGGCCGCAACATTGTTATAAAAGATAGTACCGTAGACTGCAGCTCCCGGCCCTTCCTGAAGTCTGCCTCCGCCGGAATCGTTGAGCCCTATGATCGGCGCCCCGACTTCCAGCGCCAGCTCCTGCATTCTGGCAAGCTTCAGTCCATGCATTTCACCCATTGATCCTCCCAGCACGGTGGCATCCTGAGAATAGGCAAAAGCTTTTCTGCCGTTGATAAGTCCGTGCCCTGTGATTATCCCGTCTGCGGGAGCGTCTACTTTATCCATGCCAAAACGCGTAGCTCTTGGTTTTACAAACATGTTGTATTCCACAAAGGTACCCGTGTCAAACAGCAGGTCTATTCGCTCGCGCGCCGTCAATTTGCCTTTAGCATGTTGTTTGTTGATTTTATCCTGGCCGCCTTGAAGCATAATGTGCGCCTTTTTATCAAGCATGGCTTGAAGCTTTTGGTTCATAGGACTATCCTCCCAAAACTTTGTTTTTAAAGAGCGTGACCGTACCTGCAATGCAGTTTATATGGCGAAAATCCAACGCGGCGAAAAAGCCGTCATCCCGTCAGATTGATCCTTTCCAGGGACTAAGATCCAGCCCGCACTTCTCAAACCTTTCTCCAAGGAAGTTCAGAGCGTTCTTATACATGACCTTTTCTATGACGCCCGGCCTTAGATCCAATTCTTCCCACTGTTTCAATATCTCGCTGAGCTTGAACACTCCCCACTCAGAACCGAAGATAAATTTATCCTGCAGACGTCTGTTCATATCGTACGTCATGCACTGTGGGAAATATTTGGGCCACATGCCGGAAGTTTCGCGCATCACGTTCGCCTTGTGCATTGCGACATGGTTGATAACTTCCGGCCAAGGTTCTCCAACATGCAGAGCTATGATCTTCAGGTGCGGGAAGTCTGCGGCGACTTCATCAACGTCAAGAGGCTGGCAATAGGACATACTGTAAAGCCCGTCGCCTCCGGGAGCTCCACTGCCCATTCCAGTATAGCCGATATGGAACTGGACCGGCGCTCCAAGCTGCTGACACAGATCCCACAAAGGATAGAACCGTCTGTCATTGACGCGGAATTTCTGCGTGCACTGCTGGAATTTCAAACCAATCAGCTTCAGCTCTGTGATAGCTCTTTCCGCCTCATGAAGGGCCTTCTGTCCCTGCCACGGATCAACCGAGCCCCAAGCGCCGAAAAACGCGTCTGGAAACTCCTGCCACAAACCGTAGACAAAATCATTGCTGGTTGGCGGCTCACCCATGCCGCTTGACGCGTCCCAGCCGACCGGTTGCATTTTAACGCCATGAGCAAGGGCGTCATTTGCCATTACTTCTTTTGCAGTCTCATCAAACTCCGCGTACAAATCTTCAAGTGTGCCCTTTCCAGACTTACCTGTCCAATTTGGCTGGGTGTATTTTCTTGAGGCCAACATGGCCTTCATTGCGGGCGGATATCCACCCTTAACAAAGGGATGTGCGTGGACGTCTATAATATGATAACCTCTTTCTTCAAGAGTTTTAGGGGTTCTGTCTTCCTGCGGTTTGGCCATAGCTCATTTCTCCTTCCAAAATTAATGCCGGGGCATTAAAAATTCAAACAAATCAACGGTATTGGGCGACATCAGGATCTCTTTTTTCGCCAAACGCTCTGCCGCATTCCTTCGCTTCATCAGTATTAAAATACATATTTAGCGCAACGCCAGCCATGGACTGGATGCCCCAGACAGACGCAGAGTCCGCGTTGAATGACATTTTCAGCGCAGCAAGAGATGTCGGGCTGGATTTGACAATGGCGTCGACCCATTTGTCAGTCTCCTCCATCAGCTTTTCCGGCGCGACTACGGCATTGATAAGCCCCATCTGCAAACATTCCTCCGCGGTATATTTCTTACACAAGTACCAGAATTCTCTTGCCTTCTTCTCACCGACGATACGCGAGAGATATGCGCTGCCGTATCCGGCGTCAAAACTTCCGACCTTGGGGCCGACCTGGCCGAACTTTGCGGAGGCGGCGGCTATAGTAAGATCGCACACCACCTGTATGACGTGACCGCCGCCGATAGCATACCCGTTGACGGCGGCTATGACCGGTTTTGGAATGGTACGGATGGTATGCAGAAGCTGAGCGAACAGACTTGGCATCGGCAGCTTTTCAACAGGATGGGCGTCAGCGGAGACGTCGCATGGAACGCCTCCAATTGTAAACGCGCGACTTCCAGCCGCAGTAAGGATGACAGCACCTACTTCCCTATCCGTCCACGCGCTCTGAAGCGCTGTTATTATTTCACTCAAGGTGTGATTAGTGAACATATTCATCTGATCAGGTCTGTTGATGGTTATTTTTGCCCGGTCATTATATTTTTCATACAGGATATCCTGAAAATCCATATCCGCAACCTCCTTCTTCACATACGTATGGATGGCCGGCTAGCGTTTAGACTTTGATGATGAAGGCTTCGCTTTCGCCGACGCCGCCGCAGATGGTGCAGATGCCATAGCCTCCGCCGCGACGCTGTAGCTCATAGGCCATGGTCATCACGAGACGTCCGCCTGTAGCGCCGGTAGGATGTCCGATGGCGATCGCGCCGCCGTTGATATTGGTCTTGGCGCGAATAGCTTCGACCTTAGCCGGGTCTTCTTCTCCAAGAAGTATCGTGGAGGCGAGAGGCATTACGGCGAAGGCCTCGTTGATCTCGATGACGTCCATCTGTTCGATGGTCATATTCGCCTTGGCAAGCGCCTTCTGCGCGGCAAAGGCCGGTATCGTCGCAATGTATTTCGGATGTCCCGAGGCCTGGGCGTGCGCTACGATTGTCGCAAGCGGCTTAAGTCCGCGTCTGACCGCTTCGCTCTCACTCATCAGCACGAGCGCGCTTGCTCCCGTGTTGAGTCCTGGGGCGTTGCCTGCCGTGACGGTCGGGCTTTGATTGACTGTCTTGAGCTTCGCAAGCCCCTCAAGCGTAGTGTCTGCACGCGGCGACTGATCTTCGGAGATGATGACATCTCCTTTTTTTGTAGAAATCGTGTAAGGTTTTATCTCATCGCTAAATTTTCCGGTTTTGAAGGCCTCCTGATAAAGCATCTGGCTGCGATAGGCCCATTCGTCCTGCATCTCACGGCTGATGCCGTACTGAAGGGCGACCTCTCCGGCCTGTTTAGCACGAGGTTCGCCGGTGTAGGGGCACGAAACGACCATTATATCTTTGAGGGTGATGTCGCCAAGGCGTTTGCCCCATCTAAGGT
This sequence comes from Cloacibacillus sp., assembly GCA_036655895.1. NCBI lineage: Bacteria > Thermotogati > Synergistota > Synergistia > Synergistales > Synergistaceae > Cloacibacillus > Cloacibacillus sp. Next base: position 12,389 of record JAVVPF010000009.1, read on the forward strand.
CTTCTACAAAATAAGGGACATTGCTCATGTTTTCCGAGCCGCCGCCTATCGCGACCTTTGCATCTCCAACTTCTATAGCGCGCTTCGCCATTGCTATAGCTACCATGGACGAGCAGCAGGCGCGATCTACAGTCGTAGAATTAGCTTCAGGCGGCATACCTGCGGCAAGCGATATTTGACGCGCTATAGAACGGTTTGCCGTCGGCATGTTTATGCCGATATAGGTCTCCTCCACATCTGACGGGTCGAGCGCGGCTCTTTCCATCGCCTCTTTGACTACGAATGATCCAAGTGAAACGGTGTTTTCGCCCTTCATAAGGCCGCCGAATTTATCGAACGGCGTGCGTACCGCTGATATGATTACTACTTTTTCCATCTTATTTCACCTTTCTTTTATAAATAATCTAAATGACGCCTCTGGCGTGCAGGTCGGCTATCTTTTCTTTGGAATAACCGATGCTTCCCAACACGTCGTCCGTATCCGCTCCAAGGTTTGGGAGCGAGCTGTATGCCGCTTCGTGCTCTTCCATTTTTATCGGGCATCCCACTACTGTTAGTTCTCCGACGATTGGGTCGGGAATTTTCACCAGCATCTGGCGTTTCTTTGTGTGTTCGTCATTAGCAACGTCTTTGGAATTTTGCACAGGCCCACATGGAAGTCCCTGCTCCATAAATATTTCACAGGCTTCTACTTTGGATTTATCAGAAAGCCATTCGTTGATGACGGGACGTATCAGCGTCTCCATATATGCGCCTCGCCCTGGGCCAGACTGGATATCGGGGTTCTCCAGCAGCTCCGTGTGCCCTATCGCCGTAAGAAATTTCTTCCACATAGATTCCGTCGGAACAATTATCGCCACATAGCCGTCCTTGCATTTAAAGGGCCCCCATGGAGCGATGAGCTTGTCAGGGCCGCGCGTCACCACGTTTCCGGTAAAGGCGTGGACGTTGTGCGAACGCTCGGCGAGCGCCACCATGCAGTCGTACATAGATACATCAAAGTATTCGCCGCGTCCCGTACGAAGTTTGTTGATGTAGCCAAGCATCGCCGCGTAGGCCGCGTATACGCCGGTGCCGGAGTCTCCAAGCGCAAAGCCGAGCCATGTCGGAGGTCCCTCCGCGTCGCCGCCGCAGGTGTGCATCAGCCCCGCCATAGCCTGCGCGATGATGTCATAGGCAAGACGTTTTGCGTATGGCCCCTCATATTTTTTCGAACGTCCAAAGCCGCTTATTGCGACATAGATGACGCCTGGGTTTATTTCTTTGATCTTTTCATAGGTGAAGCCAAGTTTGTCCATAAGGCCGGGCTTTACATTTTCGATGATTATCTCTGTATCTTTTATAAGGTCCCATAACACGGCCTGTCCTTCCGGAGACTGCATGTCGACGGTGACACTCTTTTTACCGCGGTTGAAGCGCGCGAAATATCCGCTCTGTTTATCACCTTTTTCGTTTTTGAGCATGGGCGCCATCTCGCGCGCCGTATCTCCGCTTCCCGGACGTTCAATTTTTATTACATCGGCGCCCTGATCGGCAAGCATCATGGTGCAGGTCGGCCCTGCCACCTGCTGCTCTATCCCAAGAACTTTTACTCCGTCTAAGATCCCTTTCATTTTTTGACCTCCTATGTAATTTTTATATATTCGATGATTTATTTGTCATGTCGGCAAGCGCGGCTTCAGCGAGCTGCTCCGCTTTCACAAGCGCCACCTGCTCAAAGGCAAAATCAGTCACCGCATCTAGCGGCGTACCGGGGCCGAAAACACCGTGCACGCCCTTTTCAAGCAGCGCTGGAATGTCCTGCTGAGGGATGATGCCTCCCAAGATAAAAACGGTATCCTGCATTCCCTCTTTTTCTTTTACGCAGTCGATAACTCTGGGCATCAGGGTGTTATGCGCTCCGGAAAGCAGGCTCACGCCAACCACATCGACCTTTTCACGAACCGCCGTCTCCGCTATCTCCTCCGGCGTCGCCTGAAGCCCCGTGTAGACAACTTCGGCTCCCGCCTCCTCAAAGGCGCGCGCTACGACCTTAGCGCCCCTGTCGTGCCCGTCCAGTCCAGGTTTTGAAATCAAGACTTTTACCATAATGGCCGCCTCCTTTTAATAGATCTTCATCGGCGAATATTTACCGTAGACGCTTTTAAGTACGCCGCAAATCTCTCCGAGCGTGGCGTAGGCCTCCGCGGCCTCGATCATGTATTCGCCAAGGTTTTCATTCTTTTCAGCGGCAGTTTTTATTGCATTAAGCGCTCTTTGGACACGATCGTTGTCACGTTTTTTCTTTAGTTTTGCCAGCTTCGCCTTCTGCTTCACGGCAACCTCTTCAGAGACAGAGAACGCCGCGCATTCGATTGGCTGTTCGTCTTTGAACCGGTTTACGCCGACCACAGTGCGCGCGCCGTCGTCTACGCTCTTCTGATATTTATATGCGTTGGCCGCAAGCAGCTTTTGCTGGAAGCCCTCTTCTATACATTTCACAGCCCCGCCCTTTGCCTCTATCTCAGCAAGCAGGCTCCATATATCTTTTTCTATCCGGTTGGTAAGAGCTTCTATCGCGTATGAGCCTCCCAAAGGGTCGACCGTCTCTGTGATGCCCGATTCGTAGCCAACTATCTGCTGTGTACGCAGCGAAATCGTTACAGCCTCCTGCGTCGGAAGGGACAGCGCCTCGTCGTAAGAAGATGTAGCCAACGTTTGGATGCCACCGGCGATTGCCGCCATCGTTTCTATCGTCACGCGAATGATGTTGTTCATAGGCTGTTCTGCGGTCATCGCGGAACCGTTCGTATAGGCGAATATTTTCAGACGCTGAGGCTCTTCGTCCGTCACTCCGTAACGTTCTTTCATTATTTTTGCAAATACTCTGCGAGCGGCGCGAAATTTAGCGACCTCCTCAAGAAAATCCATCTGCGCGCCAAGGAAGAAATAACTGTTGCTGGTGGCAGAAACGATGTCCACCCCGCGTGCCACGGCGGCGTCAAAATAGGCCGTCATGTCTGCCACAGTAAACGCTATCTCCTGCGCCGCGGTGGCGCCAGCTTCGCGGATGTGGTAGCCGGAGACGGCTATCGGCGTCCATTTGGGCAGATGTTTCCCACAGTACTCCAGCACGTCTACAGAGAGCTTTACTCCGGCAGCGGGCGGAAAAATATACGCCCCGCGGCACATATATTCCTTCAGTATGTCGTTCTGGAGGAAGAAACCTATCGTGTTTGGGTCTATTTTGTTTTTCTTGGCAAAGGCAACGTAAAACGCAAGCATTATTATTGAGTTTGCGTTGGCCGTTGTGCGTATCTGACGAACTTTCTCAAATGGAATACCCTTAAAAAGCGCTTCAACGTCTGCAAGCGAGTCTATCGCCACGCCTACCTTGCCGACTTCGCCATCGGACATTGCGTCATCCGAGTCGTAGCCCATCTGCGTCGGAAGGTCCAACGCCACGGAAAAACCTGTCTGTCCCTGTTCTATCAGATAACGGAAGCGCTCGTTCGCCTCTTCAGCGGAGGCAAAACCTGAATACAGCCCCATCGTCCAAAGGGAGTCACGGTACATATTTTCGCGTATGCCGCGCGTGAACGGATAATGTCCAGGCTCGCCCAGCTTATCCTTCATGTGCTCTCCGTTCAGATCCTCCGCCGTATAGACATTTTTGAGCTCGTAACCCGATAAAGTTGTGTGTTTCCTCTCTTCTGCCATCTATAACGCCCCTTTCATATTTTTTATTTCAAACGTCTCATTCTTCAACGAGACGCATCTTCATTTTCTGTGGACGAAATAGCCCCGCATCCATCAACTTAAGCTGCGGTGAAATAAGCGGCGTAAATTCCATTTTTTCAAGAATGTCTTTTTTCAAATCAACGCCTGGAGCTATCTCTGTAAGTTCCAGTCCGCCGCAATCGGCGAGTCGAAAGACCGCGCGTTCGGTTATATAAATGATCTCCTGCCCGCGCTCCCTTGCGTACCGCGCTGAGAATGTGACCTGTCCGACTCTTTTTATAAATTTGACGCCCGGGCCGTCCTCTCTGATTTCAAGCCTGCCGTCATTGATCCCAAAATCAGTTTTTCCAGTTGTGAATGTACCCATAAAACAAACCTTGCGCGTCCCCTGCGTGATATTTATGAAACCACCAGGCCCTGTGCAGCGAGAGCCAAATTTCGATACGTTGACATTGCCTTCCTCGTCTACCTCGCCCATACCAAGAAAAGCGGCATCAAGCGCACCTCCGTCATAGATATCAAAATTATCCGTAATCGGAAGAATTGCATCGGGATTGACCGATGCGCCAAGTCCCACGCCGCTGACAGGCACTCCTCCGTAAACGCCGGTATCAACAGAAAAAGTGACATGATGGCTCAGACCCTCTTCATTAATGACGCTGGCCACGCTGTCTGGCATTCCAAACCCAAGGTTTACAAGACCGCGGGCCTTTACCTCGCACGAAGCCCGCCTGCCGCATATCTTCCGCACCGAAAGAGGCATTGGGTCTATCATCTCAAGCTGCGTCCTTACTTCGCCAATCAGCTCAGGCCGAAAAGGCGAACCGCCGTAAGACTGCAAATGATTCTCAGGCTTTGCGAGAACGATATGATCGACCAGCGCTCCCGGGATCGCTACACGGCGCGGGTCCAGACCTCCGCGTTTAAATATTCCCTTGACCTGAACAATGACGACGCCTCCGCCGTTATGCACAGCCGCCGCCATTGCCGCCTGTTCGCTGTATATAGCCTCTTCTTCAAGCGATACATTTCCAAATTCATCCGCATAGGTTCCTCTTATGATGCACATGTCTATGTGAAAACTCTTATAGTGCAGATATTCTTTGCCATCTATGTCTATAAGGGAGACAACCTCGCGGCCTGAGTCGTGCGCCGCTTTATTGACACGGCAGCCATCAAGCCTTGGGTCGCAGTACGTCCGCAAGCCAACTGTCGTAATGACGCCGCTTTTTTTCGCCGTGATTGCACGAAGAAGCTCTCCGTAAACGCCTAACGGGATCGTATAAGCTGCTATCTCTTCGTTGATTACGGCGCGTCCGATTGCTGGAGACATGCCTACGTACGCCGCATATATAGAAGAAATAATGCCGGGTGCCTTTATGATACTCAATCCATATCCATTTTCAGTGAGGTCGCCCGGGGCAATGCCGGAGACGACGTGTAAATTCCTAGGGCTTTGAGAAACAGAATATGATTTCGCAAGTTCGAGCAGTATTTCGTCAGGAGCGGAAAAACCTCCAAAACCACCGATACCGATCGTCATATTATCTCTAATTAGTGATATAACTGCGAACGACGAAATAACTTTGCTCACGTTTTTCACCTCATGTTTTTCGTTCTCCCGCCGTTTAGGCGCGGCGGGAGAACCGCATAAATTACTTAATTGCTTTTTCCTATCGGCTGCACGCCGCTGAATTTACCGACTACAAATTTTGTGATGTAAGGGAAAACGAAGATGCAGAAGACCAGCGTTACCGCCATCTGAGCTGTAGCAGATTCTACATACGGTTGATACTGCGGCAGCCGTTCTCCAATGATACGCGGAGCCACTACAGACAGACCGCCCAAACAGGTGGCGGCCACCGCGGCGTACCCAGGCCGTTTTAAAATGAGTTTGTCCGCCGCAATCATTATGGGCAGGAAAACGCAGACGATAAGGATGACAAGCACCACGTTGGCGGCTCCCGCCTGAGACAACGCCTTGAGGTTGATGCTGGCGCCAAGGCAGCAGCCCAGGAAAAATAGGACTACCGGCGTCGCCGTAGAAAAGAGCTTGCGCACTTTCTCGTCGGAATTCGCAAGCACCATGCCAAGGACAAAGGGAACGAGCGACGCGACCACGCTCATATAGTCAAATCCGGTGCCGTCGGCCATGCCCAATATAACAAGCGGGGTGGCGGGAACTGCGATCAGGTTGAGAACGCCCATTGCAGCTTTATCGACATTATCTCCGTACGACTGCATCAATCCTGCATAAACACCCGGATTGCAGCTTGCCAGAGCGATAGTTATTGCAAGGGCTGACGCGCCCCAGATACCTCCAATACCAAAAAATTTCAGTGTAAGCCAAGCCCCCGTAAAGGCCACCGCGAGACGCACCAACACCAACAAACCGCCGCGCGCACAAACAGCGCCAAGGTCGCTGTATTTAGTCTGGCTGCCCGCGACAAACAACAGCATTCCGATCGTAGTCATAGCCCCTACGCCGCTGAAAGCCGCGCTGGTCGGCCCGCCTATCTTAAGAGCCGCTGGGACAAAGGTGTTGATTAGAGCGGTGATGATCATTGGAACTATCATTATTCCGCCCGGAACTTTATTAACTTTACCTAGAATATCCATAGCCTGCCTCCCTTTTTCTCATAACGTCTATCTGGGAATTTCGCGAACTCGGCGGCGCGCTTTATGCCGCCGGCGTTAGCAGGGATATATGCAGCCTGCCTTAATGCTGTGCGACGGCTTTACGCTCTGCGATCTTATCCGCTATCACGCAGTTGACCGGCTCATGCTTCTGGTCTCGCACCAAGCAGCCGTTACAATAGATACATTTAACGATCTCTTTTTCGCGTCCCTCGATCTGCTTCGTTATCCATTCGGGGTCGGCGAGCGCGGGGCGGCATACGCCGATGAGGTCGGCCTTGCCTGCTTCAAATATCTCTTCACCGTGCGTAAGATCCCTGACCTTGCCGGAGACAACGACGGGAATTTCGGAACCAATTTCGCGCAGCGCTTCTTTGATGCCGGCTGAGAGGTAGACGTGACAGCCATAGGGCAGGTTGGCCGTCGCCATGCAGCGGCTGCCGCTGTATCCCGTATACCAAGGGCCGTCTTCGGTCTTGCCGCCAGCCGACACGCTGATGAAGTCCATACCGGAACGCGCGAATATCTGCGAAATTTCCGTCGTCTGCTTCAGCGTGTTGCCGCCTGCGACAAATTCTTCGCCAGATATGCGGCAGCCGACGCAGTAGTCGTCGCCCACCTCTTTGCGGATACCCTCCATGATTTCAGTGACGATGCGGCAACGGCCCTCTGTATCGCGGCCATACTTATCGGTACGCTTATTGAGCAGGGAGATGAAGGAGGAGAGAGTATAACCATGCGCCACATGCAGCTCGACGCCGTCGAATCCAGCCTTTCTCGCTCTTACGGTGCTGTCGATAAACTCCTGTTTGCAAGTCTCAATCTCTTCGTAGGAGAGTTCTTCCACTGGCTGTTTCCATCCGGTGCGAACAGACTGCTTCACATAATGGATGAGCTGGACCGTCATTTTGCAGCCTTCGGCATGGACGGCGTCCGTCATCTCTTTGAGTCCAGGGATGAACTTGTCATCGCAGATGCGCAGCAGGTTTGGGCTTTTGCGGTCAAGTACGCCGCAGGCCTCTACATCTATGAGGCCGAAGCCGCCCTTGGCGCGCGCTACGTGACGTTCGATAAGAGGATCTGTGACAAAACCGACTTCGTCGGCAAGACAGCTTACGGCGGGAAGCCACACCAGACGGTTTTTGAGTTCAAGATTTCTAAATTTGACAGGTTCTAAGATTTTCATGGATTTATTCCTCCAAATCATCATGGGTGTGAAGGGCAAAAAGCCCTTCACGCGTTTTACAAGTGGCCGAACAGGGAAGTGTTCGGGTTATGCTTTATTTTTTTCTTCCTCCGCCATGATCGCGTATATTTCCTGGCGCAGCTCTTCTTTTCTTACTTTTCCTATATTTGTGTGCGGGAGGTCGTGGCGTATCTCAAGACGTTCCGGCAGCTTGAATTTAGCAAGTTTCCCCGCGAGGAACTCCAATATTTCTTTCAGCGTCAACGTGTCCTCTGGGTTTCTAAGCGATACAAAAAGGCAGGCTTTCTCACCGAGTACATGATCCGGCATAGGGACAAGGGCCGCGTCGTGTACCTTTTCGTATTTAAGGACGAGATTTTCGACCTCTTCGCAGCTGAACTTTTCGCCTCCGCGGTTAATGGCGTCCTTGATGCGTCCCATGATGACGAAGCCGCGCCCGCTCTTATGCACCGCGGCGAGGTCGCCGGAACGGTAGAAGCCGTCTTCTGTGAAAGCTTTCTGATTATGTTCATAGGCGTCGTAGTAACCTCGGATCGTATATGGGCCACGGAAGATTATCTCCCCAGGTTTTTCTGTATCACCAATAAAGAGCGCGCTTCCGTCATGCACGCTGGCCGCTATCAACGAACCGTCGTCCTTATCTATTATTTTCCATTCGTCGGCTGGAGATACGGGAAAACCTATCGTATTGTAGATAACATCTTCTTCATCAAAAAGGCTTGTCTGAGTAATGGTGCCTTCGGACATCCCGAACTGCGAAACCAACCTACAGCCTAATTCAGGACAGACGCGAGCCGCTACGACCGGTTCTATTTTTGAACCGCCGTTTATGACTATTTCCCATGAAGAAAGGTCATACTTGCCTCTGTCTTCAAAGTTCAGCATATTGATTATCATTGCGGGGACCATGGGGATATGAGTGATTTTTTCTTTTTCGATGAGCTTGCAGATATCCTCAGTTTTTGCGGAGGTAGACATCACGACCTTGCCTCCGAACGAAAACGCTCCCTGAATGCCTGGCGCTGCAAGTACCATATTATGAGCTACGGGTGCCACCGCAAGCTGCACTGTGTACATGTTATAGCCAAGTTCGCGGCTTGATTCCTCCGCTACATAGCGGTATGCGTTGTACTCGCGAGGGATGAGTTTAGGTATGCCTGTCGTTCCTCCAGAAAGAAGAAGAATACATACGTCATGCGGGTCAGGAAGGTGCTTTGCTAAAAGCTCCGGGTCGCCTTCGCCTTCCGCCGCAACAGACAGCAGATCATTGATATATACATATCCGTCCGGTATTTCCTGTCCCAGGCCGGCTATCATCTTGAATTTCATATAGGGAAGTTCTGATGCGACTTGATCTGCCAATTCTGCATAGTTATATTTATTGGCATAACCGGGTATAATATATCCGACCGCCTTTGCCTTTGCTGCGATCTGTGATATCTCCGTATATCTGTGCTGTGCCAAGCACATAACGGGAATAACTCCGATTTTCTGAAGTGCGAGGTAGATAAAAACAAACTCTGGAATGTTTGTGAGCTGAACTATAACTCTGTCTTCGTGCTTGAGCCCCATATTAAGAAAATGCAGTGCGAGGCGGTCAGATCCCTGTTTAAGCTCGCCGTATGTAAAACGCTGCTCGCCACCTACAAGCGCCTCTTTATTCCAAAAACGCTCGGCGATATTATCAAAGACCTGTGAGAAGTTTTCCGACTTCCAATAGCCTTTTTCTTCGTATGATTTTGCAAGTTCGGGTTGATACGCTGTCCAATGTTCTAGCATAATTTCCCTCCGTTCGACAATAATAACAACTTTTGTGATGTGTGTGCGGTTTTTTGTTCTTAGCGAATAATAAATTACCCTCCAACAAAAACTGCTGCGACGATAACCACCTCTTTACATTATTATTTTGTCTAAAGAGTGCAGACAACCTGTACCAATATCACTAATTAGTGATACTTATATAACCAAAACAATATAACGTCTCGTCCACGTATTTTATTTCAACTTTTTAAGGAGACTTACGATCTGTTCTTTTTCCTCTGTCGTCAGTCTGGAAAACGCCTCGTTTATGTTCGCCATATGTTTTTTGAAAATCTCGTCCATAAGCGACCGGCCCTTTTGAGTGATGTCGATGAGATAGGAGCGTCGGTCTTCTGGGTTTTCCCTCCGTTCGACTAACTCCATGTGCTCAAGGTTCCTGACCACCACTGTGATGTTACCGCTGCTGGAAAGAACTTTGTTTATGATCTGCTGTACCGTCTGTTCTCCCCTGTTATACAACAGCTCCAGAACTGTGAACTGAGGAAGCGTCAGCCCCTTCTCGCGAAAAAGCTCGTTTGAGCTTCTATGTGCGTTGCGATAGGTACGTCCCAGAGCGATGATGAGCTTTCCGTTTAAACGTTCATTTGAATCCATATTGCACCTCGCCAGTATTTCTCAACGGATTGACTTATCACCTGTTGGTTGTAGAATAGCACTAGTTAGTGATAATGTCAACAAAGTTATCAGATAAATCAGATTTAACTAAAAAGTAACATATAAACTATTATAGTTCATTTCAGGATATTTATCCAGCAAGGAGAATGACAATTATGATAAAAAAAATCATTATATACGACGGCCCTAAAGTAAATTTCAAAAAACATCTGCCGAGAAAACTCACAATGACTACTATCAGTGAGCTTGCCATTTACAGTGACAGGAAAATGCGTGAGCACACATTTAAGATGCAGAGCAGAAAACTCGACGCTGAGGTTGAAAGAGGCGAACATAAACCGCATATCCCGTGCCTTGTCGGCTTCTCAGATGAATATGCGGCGCTCAGTTCAAGCGCTCTCAACGCGTTTTTAAGTTTTATCGGTCAGTTTGAGATAGACATACTGTGTCTTCAGAACCCGCCGATGCAGATAAGAGCGCAATTTCAAAACCTGCACAGTAGGGTCAAAGAGATAGAATATCCATACGCGCGACTGGATCTGGATATACTAAAGGAAATATACAACGGCTATTCCAGAAAAATAATCGGACAGGAGAGAGCTCTGCTATCCATACTGACGGCGCTCTACCCTCTTGCCGCACAGAAGAGGGATAAGCCGGCGGTGCTTCTTTTTTACGGCCCCACTGGCGTAGGCAAATCTGAGACCGCTAAATATTTGAGCGGCGTAATGGGACAGCCGCTCTTTCGCAGGCAATTTTCTATGTTCCACAGTGGAGAGTTCGCGACATATCTCTTTGGCGCAAGGCATACGGAAATTTCCCTTGCAAAAGAATTGATGGAGCGCGAGTCAGAGATAATTTTATTTGACGAATTTGACAAGCCGAGCCCAATCTTTCACAGCGCATTCTATCAGCTGTTTGATGAAGGGATATACGAGGACAAGAACTATAGGGCCAACGCACGCGGGGCGGTGATCATCTGTACGTCGAACTACCTATCGGCTGAGGAGGCGCGGGAAAAACTTGGAGCGCCTCTTTTTGCCAGATTTGACGCAGCTATCTCCTTCAACAATCTCTCCAACGCGGCGCTTGATAAGATACTCCGAATCAAATGTGAAAGTGAATGTTCAGCGCTTTCGGAAAGCGAACGCAGCTTAGTCTCGGCCGAAGTTTTGTACGATCAGCTCAGAGAAAATTTATCCGGCACGGACGGCGCTCGCGGTGTCGAGCATCAAGTCCGAGCCGCGTTGTCTCTGAGGCTGTTGGAATCCGCGCTTAATTAGAACGGGCGAAATCTGGTTTTCTCAGCAGACGTATGTCATTAAATACAGGAAAATCTGCGCGCATCCGGCGTATATCTTCCACGCAGAATTTTGCGTGCAGTATTTCTTCCTCTTCTTCAAGCGCCGCTAAAGGCTCTCCCCATGTGTCAAGAACAGCGCTGCTGCCGGCCATTTGAAGGGATTTATAGGGCCCGGTAAGGTTGCACGACAGAAGCACCGCTGAATTTTCCATAGCGCGCACTCTGTTTAACATCCGAAACGCGTTGCCGCGTAATGAATTCCAGGCCGCCGGCACTATGAATATTTCGGCCCCATATTCGCAGGTCATTTGCCTGAACAATTCCGGAAATCTGGCGTCATAGCAAATGGCAAGGCCGATTTTCCCAAGCTCGGTTTCCGCTACCACTATTTTATCGCCGTGGGAAAACATCACAGATTCTCTTCCTATGCATGAAAAAAGGTGTATTTTCCTGTATTCCGCTACGTCATTTCCGTTTCTGTCAAAAAGGATGCTGGTATTGAATAATTTATCGCCGATTCGATTTACAAAACTCCCGCAGTGAATAAAGGCTTTGAGTTCTTTGGCCTTCTCGGATACTAGGGTCATAAGGGCCCCGTATTTTGACTCCGCGATATCGTATATCGTTTCATAACTCAGTATTCCAGCATGCCAGAGTTCAGGCAATACAATAAGATCAGATCCCGCGCAGGAATCAACCATAGCCATAACTCTGGACAACAGCGCCTCTCGGCCCTCGTCTTTGTTCATTTTAAGCTGTATAAGCGATGCTTTCATATGATCCCTCTGTCCGTTTCAAAGTACGCTCATGGTATATTCTTTTTTTGATATAAGCAAGTTATTTTTTAAGCTTCGTACTCGAAGACGCCGGCTTTCTCTTCTCCTTTAAGAATGCGGAAGGCGCCGTGCGCGAGGGACTCCATTTCGTTTTCTCCGGGGTAGAGCATAACCGGCGCTATGAAGCCTATGCGACGCTTTATTTCGTCGGTCAGCATCTTTGAATGAACGAGGCCGCCCGTGAGTACGACGGCGTCCGCTTCGCCGCAGACGGAGGCGGATAGGTTCGCTATTGATTTGGCTATTTGAAGCGCCATTGCGTCGTAGATAAGTTTTGCCTCTTCGTCTCCGGCGGCTATCATTTTTTCGACGGCGCGCGCGTCGCTTGTACCTAGATATCCGAAGAGGCCGCTGTCGCCGCGCATGACGCGAAGTTTGTCGCGCATGTCGACCTTGTTTTTCCTCACAAGGAATTTAACAAGCTGGATTATCTGTTGGCCTCCGGCGCGCTCCGGCGAGAAGGGGCCTTCATCGTCGCCTACGACGTCCGCCACGCGGCCGTTTTTATGCAGAGTCATGGAGATGCCGCCGCCAAGGTGCGCTACTATGAAGGTGCATTTGTCATAATCCTTTTTTAAGTCGGCGGCTGCGCGGTGCGCGGTGGCCCGCATGTTGAGGCAGTGTGTGATGGAAACGCGCGGCATGTCGGGTATGCCGCTTATGCGCGCAATCGGCTCCAGCTCGTCCGTCGAGATGCCGTCGTAGATGTAGGCGTGCGGTATGCCGTATTTGCCGCGCAGCTCGTAGGCTATGCAGGCCGCGACGTTTGAGGCGTGCTCTTCCTGACAGACGTTCAGAAGGTAGTCCACCATGACGTCGTTTATTTCATATCCGCCTGAATGTATCGGCGGAAGGATGCCTCCGCGCGCGACTATGGCGTCAAATGCGCCGAAACGCTCTAAGGCCTCCTTTGTAAACTGGTCGGCGAGCTCCTGTCTCATCGGAAGCTGGTCCGCCATGTATGGATATTTTTCAAGAAACGGCTTCGTATGTTCAAACTCTTTTTGTAAAGCCCTTTCTCCGTCTATATAGACCGCCATTTTTGTTGAGGTCGAACCAGTATTCAATACCAAAATTTTATATGACATGACAATCGCTCCCATTATAATCAGACTTTTCTATCTTCTTTATTTTATCACGCGCCTTTTCAAAACGGTAGAAAAATATTATCCACGCTCCGTCCACAGGTTACGAAAAGGCCGGCGTATCGTGGATACGCCGGCCTTTTATAAATACGATGCGCTTTAACGGTTACAGCGGATCAAACTCTGTTTTCGTCTGTGCGATGAACTCTTCAAAGCTCATTGAGCCAAGGTCGCCTTTGCTGCGCTCACGCACCGCAAGAGTGCCGTTTTCGGCCTCTTTTGCGCCGATGACGAGCATGTATGGCACCTTCTGAAGCTGTGCGTCGCGTATTTTTTTGCCGAGTTTTTCGTCTCTTGAATCGATTTCGACGCGGACGTCGGCGGCGCGCAGACGCGCTGCCATCTTTTCCGCATACTCTACATAGTCTGCACCCACCGGCAAAAGCCTCGCCTGTACAGGAGCCAGCCAATACGGGAAGGCTCCCGCGTAGTTTTCGATAAGAATGCCCATGAATCGCTCAAGGCTTCCTAGCACCGTTCTGTGAAGCATGACGGGACGGTGTTCCGCGCCGTCTTTGCCGATGTAGCTCATGTCGAATTTTTCGGGCATCTGGAAGTCAAGCTGTATCGTTCCGCACTGCCATGTACGGCCGATGCAGTCTTCAAGGTGGAAGTCTATCTTCGGGCCGTAGAAGGCGCCGTCTCCGGGGTTGAGCTTGTAGGAGGTACCGGTTTCTTCGAGCGCCTCTTTGAGGCACTGTTCCGCGAGGTCCCAGAGCGTCGGGTCGCCCATGGAGTCCGCCGGACGTGTCGAGAGCTCAACGTTGTATTTGAATCCAAAGACATCCTGATAGAAATAACGGTCAAGCTCCATGATGGCCTTGATTTCATCTTTTATCTGTTCCGGCGTGCAGTAGATGTGCGCGTCGTCCTGCGTGAAGGCGCGGACACGCATGAGGCCGTGCAGCGCGCCTGAACGCTCGTGGCGGTGCACAAAGCCAAGTTCCGCCATGCGCAGAGGAAGCTCGCGGTAGCTGTGCAGGTCGTTTTTATAAACGAGGATGCCGCCCGGGCAGTTCATCGGCTTGATTGCAAAGGGCGCTTCGTCTATTTCAGTAAAGTACATGTTTTCCTTGTAATGATCCCAGTGGCCGGACTGTAGCCAGAGCGCGCGGTCAAGTATCATTGGCGTCTTTATTTCGACGTAGCCGCGCCTTGTATGCTCCTTGCGCCAGAAAGCCTGTAGGGTGTTCATGATGACCATGCCCTTCGGGTGGAAGAATGGAAATCCGGGGCCTTCGTTGTGTATAGAGAAGAGGTCAAGCTCCTTGCCGAGCTTGCGGTGGTCGCGCGCTTTTGCCTCTTCAAGGCGGCGCAGATAGGCTTTAAGTTCGTCTTCCGAGCCGAAGGCCGTTCCGTAGATGCGCGTAAGCATTTCATTTTTTTCGTCGCCGTGCCAGTAGGCTCCGGCAAGCGAAAGGAGCTTGAAGAACTTGCAGCAGCCGGTGTGCGGTACGTGCGGGCCGCGGCAGAAGTCAGCGAAATCGCCCTCCGAATATACGGAAAGAGCCTGCCCGTCTATTCCCTCGATAAGCTCGACCTTGAGGTCCTCGCCCATGTCGGAAAATTTCTTTACGGCCTCTTCCTTAGAAAGTTCGCTGCGCACAAGCGGTATCTTTTCCTGCGAGATTCTGCGCATCTCCGTCTCTATCTTTGAGAGGTCGTCCTCAGATATCGGCTGCGGGAAACGTATGTCGTAATAAAAGCCGTCTTTGATGGCGGGGCCGATTCCAAATTTTGCCTCAGGGTAGAGGCGAAGCACGGCGTGCGCAAGAAGATGCGCCGTCGAATGGCGAAGCAGCGCAAGCCCTTCCTCCGTATCGGGGAAAAGCGGGTCTATCTCCGTGTCCGCGGTAAAGACTCTGTCGCAGTCTGTGAGTTCTCCGTCCACCTTTGCCCCTATAGCCTTCTTCAAATGCCATTGCTCAAGGAGCTGGCGTATCGAAGCGCTCTCCGCCTCGTAACTTTTTCCATCTGTTGTTGTAAAACGTGCCATAGATATTCCTCCTTAAAAATAAAAAGCCGCCCCCTGATGTCACTCAGGAGGCGGAAAATTTCCGCGGTTCCACTCCAATTCGGTTCCCTGCGGGAACCCTTGAACGCGCTGTAAAGGGCGCAGCCCTGACGTCTTATCTCCTGCGAGCTTCGGCGTCCGCTCCGGGGCGGTATTCGATCGGACGGTACGGAAACCTTTCAGCGCCGCTTTCACGGGATTTCCTCTCTGTCTTATGATTTTTCCGTTCTACTCTTCCCCATCATCGCGCATGTCGCATATAAATCAACATCTGCGTTTATACCGCTCTGAAACACTTTTGTCAAGTAAAAACGCAAAGCTTGCACGCTTTGCTTTATTGGGCGGATAGCGAAGTTATGAGCTGCGTCACAGCGATGCTGCCGTTATCCGCAGTGTTGTTCCTCGTAATTTTTATGCTGCCTTTGCGAGCCGCGCCGCTTTGGTTCTCCATAACAGATATGTAGAGCTGTCCGCCATTTTGTGTAACGCTGAGCCATTCTGAGCCGGCCGTCACTGCAGCAGTCCATGCTCCCTGTGAGCCGATCCGAACGATTTTGCTTTCTGGCGCGTTGCCAAATGAAACATTATTATTCTCTATTGCCAAAAGCGGCGGTTTGGGGAAGTTGACGGTTAGCGTCGTGCCTTCTCCCGTTTTAGTAATTATACGGGGTGAGATGGATCCCGAATTTCTCGTAATTACCGATTCAGCGGTCGGTATGAAGTTCACATTGAACGATTCGTACTTTGTTCTTTCTGACGTGGGCACTGACCATATCCACATATTGGTAGGAGTAAAGGTGGTGTGGCCAAGCACGGCGCCGTCGTATAGGCGCTGCCATTTGCCAGCGCGTCCGTTCTGCCTCGCGGCGGTAAAATCATAGCTCCAGTTGAGCACAGTGCCGCTGTTGTTAAGTCCGCTTAGGCTCGGCTCGACATCCTTCGTGTTAAACGTTTCCGTGTCAGAACAACTGTATCCGAAAGAGAGCGAGCCTGAAAGATTCCATCCTCCACCGTTCGCAGATGTATATCCTCCGCTCATTCCTCCGCCAACGTTCCACCCCATTGTTGATGTCGTCGTATTGTCATGATTAGACGCCGTAGGAGAAGGGTTCCTTTCTATTGCTAAACCGATGGGTACAGCGTTGAAGGTGTTCTTCATTTCATACTTCTTGATATAATTATCCGCTACTTCCCCCTGAAAGACACGATAAGTTTTGCCATCAAGCCTGCACGTGTATTTCCAACCGGCCCATTTCTTCACATAGTTGCCAGAACTGTCGAGAATGCCGCGCTGCTCAATATAGTAATAATCAGTGCCGCCAGTCGCTGAACTTTCATCTTCAAACTTGTGGCAGGCAACGATGTAATTGTTCACTAAGAATGATTTTCCAAACTCATTGTTGCTGAGAGTCATTTTATATTGTTTGGCCAGGGTTATCAGATTTTTCTTTGCATCAAATTGTGCTTTATCGGATGCGCTCTTGAAACTGGCATTTGTCTCTGTAGAAGGCTCGCCTACATCGAGGTCGTCTCCGTCTCCGAGTAACAGCCAGTTTTTGAGGTTCACAATGCCTGTCATCAGGTTTGGTGAGGACACTCCAGTATCATCACTGGATATCTCGGTCTCAATGTCATAACTCACAACAATGTCTTCGCTGACGGCGTATCCAATTTTGCCGTCCGAAAGCCCCAGGCAAGATACCACAGAACCGTCTGTCATCGTTATTTTTATTGGCGCTTGTGTTACGTCTGCGGCTTTTCCCGCCCCCAGCAATTCGTCTCCACTGATAACTTCGTACAAATCGCCTGATCTAACGGCAAATATACCAGACGAAACAACTGACGCTTCCCCATCAAAGCTATCACTATCCTGCTGGTGACAGAAGAAATGAGAATCTCCGTCTTTTTCCAGTTCCACTCCAAAAAACAACGTGTCAGCAGGCAGCTCGGTAAGCAACGCCTCCTCGTCTGGCATTCCAAGAATAGAGACAAGCCTCGCCGCATCCCCGGATGCAGGCGACATTAGGATGACAGAACCGTTGCTTGTGCAGTTTTCTTTTATTGTCTGCGCAACGGAGTCTCCTGAGGATATTTTTTCCATCTCTTTTGGCGCAATAAGCAAAGTGCCTCCACTGTGGAAGACATCTTTATGATATGGGACACAGACGAGATCGGCAGAAGCAAAGAGCTCCGTGTACCCATCCGGAAGTTCCCCAATGACATAGACGCTGGCCCCTTTCGCGCTGTTTTCACTCGATCCGCCGCCGCAGCCTCCTGATAAGAAAAGGGCGAATACCAATAAGAATAATACAAGCGTACCTTTTGCGTTTTTAAGAAATCCGGACATTTAAACATACCACCTTTCTTTTACGCCATAGTTTGGTAATAGTATATATCCACAAAGCTTTTTTAGATTAATGAGAAAATAAAAAAACTCCGCTCTTCATCAATAAAGAGCGGAATAATATGCGAATGGTCAAAAATACGGCGCGTTTATTTTTTTCCGGTGCTGCCGAAGCCTCCGGCGGCTCGTTCTGTTTCGTCGAGTTCTTCCGCACGGTCCAGCGTTACCTGCGTTACGGCGGCAAATACCATTTGGGCTATTCTGTCGCCGGGTTCTATTGCAAAATCTTCGTCCCCCAGGTTCGCCAGGATGACGCGTATCTCGCCGCGGTAGTCCGAATCGATAGTGCCCGGGGTGTTGAGCACTGTAACGCCGTGTTTCAGCGCAAGGCCGCTGCGCGGACGAATCTGCGCTTCGCAGCCTTCCGGCATTTCAAGGTAAAGGCCTGTGCCTACGCAGCCACGTTTACCGGCTGGGATGCACGCCGCCTCTTTGGCGCGTATGTCCATGCCGGAGGAGCCGGGAGTTGCGTAAGCGGGGAGGGTTACCCCCTCCTCCGCCTTGATCTTAACTTTCATTTTTTCCATTTTTAGTTCTTGCGGTCTCTCTCAAAGCGGCGCGCGGGCCTGCCGTTCGCGTCGCCTCCGCGGTCTCCGCCTCTATTTCCGCCGCGGTCGTTTCTGTCGCCGCGGGGTCTGTCATGGTCGCCGCGCGGGGCGCCTTCTCTGCGGGGAGCGCCGCCGTCGCCTTTCGGAAACTGCGAGTATCTTTCTTCGCGCTCTTTTTCAGCTGGTACCTGCTCCGCAAAGGCAGGGTCAAGCGCAAGGGTGTCGAGCTGGTCGAGCAGGCGCTTGCGGCTTAAGTTGACGCGGTGCATGTCGTCGATCTCTTTGACCGTTACAAGCACTTTGTCGCCTATCTTAAAGGCGTCCTCAAGCGTGGGCACGCGATAGTTGCTCACTTCGCTTACGTGGAGCATTCCATCTTTGCCGGGGAGCAGTTCTATAAAGACGCCGAAGGAGAGCATCCTTACAACGGTCCCTACGAACGTCTCGCCGACTTCGACTTCGCGGACGAGGTCTTTGATTATTTTGACGGCCATTTCGGCAGCCTCTGTGTTGACCGCGGCAACGCATACGCGTCCGCTGTCCTCAACGTCGATCTTGGCGCCCGTCTGCTGTACTATGCCGCGGATCGTCTTACCGCCGGAGCCGATGACGTCGCGGATCTTTTCGGGATCGATGTTGAACGTGGTGATCTTAGGCGCTGTGGGAGCAAGCTCCGTCCTCGGCGCGTCAATGGCTTTGTCCATGATGTCGAGTATCTCAAAGCGGCCTTTTCTCGCCTGCGCAAGCGCTCTGGTGAGGATGTCGCGGTTTATGCCTCCGGCTTTGTTGTCCATCTGGAGCGCGGTCACGCCGTCGCGCGTACCGGCCACTTTAAAGTCCATGTCGCCGTAATGGTCCTCCAGGCCCTGAATGTCGGTGAGGATGCAGACCTGTCCGTCTTCGGCTACGAGGCCCATTGCGATGCCAGCTACGGCCTTCTTGACGGGAACGCCGGCCGCCATCATGGCGAGGCTGCCGCTGCATACCGATGCCATCGAGCTTGAGCCGTTTGATTCAAGGATGTCGGATACCTGACGCACTACGTATGGGAAGCTGTCTTCGTCGGGGAAGGTTGAGCGCAGCGCGCGTTCCGCGAGGGCGCCGTGTCCTATTTCGCGTCTGCCCGGGCCGCGCATCGGGCGAACTTCGCCTACAGAATAGGGCGGGAAGTTGTAATGAAGGATGAAGCGCTTTGACGGTTCGTCAAGCTTCAGTCCGTCCATCACCTGATCGTCGGAGCCCATCATGCCAAGCGTGGTAACTCCGAGAGACTGAGTTTCGCCGCGTGTAAAGAGCGCGGAGCCGTGGGTCATGGGCAGGATATCCAGCTCGCAGGTTATCGGGCGAAGCTGATCCATTGAACGGCCGTCAGCGCGCATCTGGTCTACGAGCAGCAGCTTGCGCACGGCCTTTTTCACCAGTTCGTCCATTTTAGTGGCGATGTAGCCCGCGGACTCTGGATATTTTTCGGCGAAGGCGTCTTCTGCCTTCTGCTGCGCCGCAGATATCGCGGCTCCGCGAGCCTGTTTCTGGTTTATCTGGACGGCCTGATATATTTCATCTGCAATATTTTGTTCCATCCAGTTGTCTATTTCTTCATTGACCGCGGGTGCGGGAAGCTGCGCCTTGGGCTTGCCTATTTTGGACACTACGCCGTCGATGAAGTCCACTATTTTGCGGACGGCTTCGTTTGCAAGCTCCATAGCGTCTACGAGCAGTTCTTCGGAAACTTCGTGCGCTCCGGCCTCGACCATCGTGATGCCGCCTCTGTGGCCGGCGACTACAAGGTCGAGCGTGCTCTCTGCAAGTTCTGATTCGTCGGGGTTTACAACTAGCTCTCCGTTTATGCAGCCGATGCGGACGGCGCCTATCGGGCCTCCCCACGGGATGTCGGAGATGGCGAGCGTGAGGGACGCGCCGTTTATTCCAAGGATGTTTGCTGGGTTTTTCTGGTCTACTGACATTACCGTCGTCACAACGTGTACGTCGTTTCTCATCCACTCGGGGAAGAGTGAACGAATCGAGCGGTCTATCATACGTCCGCTGAGTATCGCGGATTCGGAGGGGCGGCCTTCGCGTTTGATGAAGCCGCCGGGCACTTTGCCCGCTGAGTAGTAGCGCTCTTCAAAGTCCACGAGCAGCGGGAAGAAATCCAGCCCTTCGCGCGCTTTTTCTGAGAGCACGGAGGTGACGAGCACCTCTGTATCGCCGTGTCTGGCAAGGGTCGAAGCGTTGGCCTGCTTGGCAAGACGGCCGACCTCAAAGGTCATTTTTTTACCGTATAGATCTAACTCAAAAGTTTCTTTCATATTCTTCCTCCTAATTATTGTCTTCACAGTAAGAAGAATAGCACAAAAAAACAAAAAATGGCGAAAGGATACGTCCTTTCGCCATAAAAACTCTTAAATTTGCGTGGTTTTGATTAGTGACGCAGGCCGAGGCGCTGGATAAGCTCCTGATAGCGGTTGAAATCTCTGCTCTTTAGGTACTGGAGCAGCTTGCGGCGCTTTCCGACCATGATGAGGAGGCCGCGGCGGCTGTGGAAGTCCTTTTTGTGGGACCTCATGTGCTCCGTCAGCTCGCGGATACGCGCTGTGAGAATAGCTACCTGGACCTCTGTGGAACCTGTGTCCGCTTCGTGTGTCTTGTACTCTTCGATGATACCCTGTTTCTTTTCCTTTTCGATCATATCGATCACTCCATTCTGGGCCTGTTACGCCCGATTGCCATCAACTCAGGCAGGTGTGAAGACGCCTGTCCGTGTAAAAGGCTCATGTATACTACCAGAAAAGAGATGATCCGGCAACCTCCGCCGCAAGATATTCCCTCCACCTCTCCAACATGCGCAAATATCAAATATTTGACTAATTTTTTAGGAGAAATTATCGTCGTAACGCTCTTTATTTTATGCAAAAATAGTAAATATATGTTATAACTATTGGACAAAGCAGAGGACTCATGGCACTAAAACAGTCCAGACAGACTAACAGTTTCATATTTATAAAGGAGAATTAGTCAATGCCGTCACCGTGGAATTTGCCAAATATGCTCAGTCTTTCGCGTGTCTTCCTCGTACCCGTGATTTTAGTGTTTCTTACGCTCCGCACCCAGTTTGGGTTTGTGGACGGCACCAACATAAACATCGGAGATATAATCGCCGGCATCGTTTTCATCATAGCGTCGATAACGGACGCGGCTGACGGATATATCGCGCGTAAAAGAAACATAATAACGAACATGGGAAAGTTCATCGACCCTCTGGCTGACAAAATACTCGTTATCGCCGTGCTGACGGCGCTTGTCGACCTTCACCGCTTCCCGGCGTGGATGCTTGTAGTCATCATCTCCCGCGAGTTCATAGTCTCCGGCCTGCGTATGGTGGCCGCCTCCGAGGGAGTTGTCGTGGCCGCCTCAAAGGGCGGAAAATTGAAGACCGTGAGCCAGATAATAGGCATCGTCATGCTGCTTTTCAACATCCCGGGCGCGATGGCCGTCATGTGGATAGCTGTGATACTGACCGTATGGTCCGGCGTGGACTACGTCGTCAAGGGCGCAAATCTTCTGGGCTGATTTTGTATGTTGACACATTAGCCTATGAGGCGGTATAATTCCTCTCGTCCCGTGGGGGGATGGTGGAATGGTAGACACGCTGGCTTCAGGAGCCAGTGGTCGCGAGGCCGTGAGAGTTCAAATCTCTTTCCCCCCACCACTTAAATAGCAGACCAAGAAGAGTTCGATTTTTTCGAGCTCTTTTTTGTACCTCTTCTGCGCCATGCGCGGCGACAGGAGGGCCGCATGATACCGGCGGCCCTCCTGCTTGATTTTTTATTCAGCGTTTATTCTTTCCTGTCATTAAAGTTCATCAATTATTTTATTTTCCGGGAGCGTTTGTGCGTAACGTGCGAGCGCGGCGTAGAGACGTTTGGGGTCTATCGGCTTTGCCAGGTGGTCGTTCATGCCGGCGCTCAGGCTCTTTTGCACGTCCTCGGCAAAGGCGTTTGCCGTCATTGCGAGTATCGGGATCGTGCGCGCCTGCGGATGAGCGCTTGCCCTGATGCTTTGGGTCGCCTCATATCCGTTCATGACCGGCATCTGGACGTCCATAAGTATCACGTCGAAAGCGCCTGTTGGACTTTCGCTGAAAAGTTCGCAGCCTCTTTGTCCGTTTTCGGCGACGGTCACTATGACGCCGGCCCTCTCGAGGATGCGCTCGGCCACCTTCTGGTTGACAGGATGGTCCTCACAAAGGAGCACGCGAAGGCCAAACAGAGCGCTTTCCGCCACCTCCGGCTCCACGGACGGCGGCTGCTCGTTATGGTCGGCTTCGGCAAGGCGGAGCGGCAGTTCTATGACAAAGGTTGTGCCTGCGCCTGCCTCGCTCTGGAACGATATCGTCCCGCCCATGCAGTCTACGATGCTTTTTGCGATGGAGAGGCCCAGGCCGGTGCCCTCCGTGCGCGATGTCATGGAACTTTCCACGCGGTAGAACGGTTCAAAGATATGCGGCTGCTCCTCCTGCGGGATGCCGATGCCGGTGTCCGCTATCTCAAAACGGTAGAGCGCGAAGTTCTGGTTCTGCATCGGCAGCTCGGTGAGGCTGCACTTGATGGAGCCGCCTTCTGGGGTAAACTTGACGGCGTTTGAGAGTATGTTGTCAAGCGCCCGATGGATGCGCGCGACGTCGCCGCAGCAAAGGTTGTGGCGGATGTTGGAGCAGATTTTGAGCTGCTGGTTTTTACGGCTGGAGAGCCCGCGGATGGCGTCTACCGCTATGTGGCACTGTTTTGCGATGGAAAAGGTCTCGTCGGCCAGCACCATTTTACCGCTTTCAATGCGGCTCATGTCTAGAATATCGTTGATGATGGAAAGCAACACCGACGATGAGCTTTTTATTATCTGCAAGCTCTCGTGTACCTGCTTTGCGTTGCTTTCGTCGGAGACGGCAAGCTCCGTCATGCCGATGATGGCGTTCATCGGCGTGCGTATGTCGTGGCTCATGGCCGACAGGAAATCTGACTTTGAGTGATTCGCCTTTTCAGCTATGGAAAGAGATTCCAGCAGCGCGGCCTTTTGGCTCTCCTGCTGCGATATCATCTCCGTCACGTCTGTGCGGCTGATGACGGCTATGCCGGCCGCTCTGTCCTGCGCCACGATACGCAGGCGTTTCGTGCGCATGCGCCCATCCTGCTCCCTCATGTGGAAGGTAAATTCGTAAAAGTCCTTCCAGCGCAGCTCTTCTTCCACGTTTCTTATGTCGAGCCTGCGGAGGTAATCCTCACGCTCGCCGGGCACGACGCTAAGTTTCGCCGTCTCTTCGCTGACGTCGCTGAATGTTGAGGGCGTGCCGTACAGATAGCGCGTAGGCTCCGCGGCGTAGCTGCCGCTTTTATAGAGCGTGATTGCGCCGCTTCGCAGATTCAGATGGCCGACGTAATCATAGTCGCACTCTATGACAGATTCCAGCACCTGTTCCTGCATCTTGGTATCGGTGATGTCGGTGACGGTGAGAAAGCCTATCAGTTCTTTTGAGAGAGGCTCTTCCGCAGCGTCGATGCAAACAGAGACCCAGCGCAGGTTCGAGCCTGAGGCCGCGACGTTTATCTCACAGACTGCCGTGCGCTGCGTGATGCCAAGACCGAAGTTGGCGGTTACGCTGTCCCTTAGGGCTATCCCGTAAAAGGCGCGCCGCTGTTCTGCGTCTGGAATGAGGGCGCCGATGCCCTGGAAAAATTTTTCGCGGTCGCTGCCGAAACGTTTCAGCAAAGCCGCCCCTGTTTTATCACAAATTTCGATAATTTTATTCTGGGTTATGTTGCAGTGTCCAGCAAGCAGCACGTTGTCTCCGAGGGATCTGTATCTGTATTTTATCGCGTTTTCATATTTTTGTTTCGCTTCGACCTGCTCGGAAACGTCTACGGCGCTGCCAAGCGCGTAAGTTGGCTGTCCATCCCTGTCGGGGATGACGGTATAGGTGCACCGCTTCCACTCATAGCAGTGCTTTGGTTCGCACCAGAGCCTGATGACGGCCGATATCTGCTTCTCTCCGTCGTAGAGCCTTTTATAAAAATCGCGCAGTTTGTCCGCGTGGTCAGGGTGACATATACCGCTCTCTATGAGACTTTCGGGGACATTTTCTATCTCGTCTCGTTCTATGCCGCAGTTGGCTTTGGAGTTGTAATTTTGTATCATTACGCGGCGCGAGATGTCGTAGAGCCACGTAACGATGCCGTTTTGGGCAAGCACCGTTGTAAAGCGGCTTTCGAGCTCTTTGTATTCGGCTATCTCCTCAGCCGTGCAGACGGCGCGCGTCACCGCTCCGTTTTCAACGGCGGTCGCCGTGAATCTCACGCGCATCCAGCTGTAGCCATGCTGAAGGGTCCTGACGCGGACGTCCGTCTCCGTGTAGCCTTCGCCGGAAAGCAGCCGCTTCACGCACTCCTGGTATTTTGGGACGTCCTCTTCCGCGACGAACTCCTCGTCGAAGTAGCTGGCTGGATAATGCTCCAAAATAGCTGGAACGCCGAAGGCCTTCTGGACGGCGGCGTTTACGTATACGCGCCCTGTCTCGAATTCAAACTCCCAGTAGTACATTTTTGCGTGTTCCATTGCGATGGCGAGATTGTTCTCCGAGGCGATGCGTTTTTCTTCGTTCGTTTTCTGACGCGTTATATCGACAAAGATGCAGTAGAAAAATTTCTCTCCCGCGTCGTTTACAAGAAGCTGCGCTTTGACGGATATCCATTTGACGACGCCGCCCTTGCAGATAAGGCGGTGCTCGTTTTCCAGCAGCTTCTTTCCGCTCTCAAGCTGCGATACGACAGAGCCTCCCATTACTGCAAGGTCGTCGGGATGGGTGACGGGCGCCATTTGATTGCCCATCGCGGAAAATTCCTCGCGCGTGTAGCCCAGGAATTTATAGAGGCCGTCGTTTGCCGAGATAACGGACCAGCCCTCGTCGAAGCGGCATTGGAAGACCGCGCCCGGTATATTGTTGTAGATGCGCCGAATTTCCGTGTTCGCCTTTTTTTCTTCGGAGATGTCCGACAGATAAACGACGTAGGCCGGAAGGCCTTCCCACTCTATGGAGCGCGATACGACGGAAAAATATTTTCCAAGATGGGCAAAATATATTTCGCGGGGGACGCCCTCGTCCGGCGAGAAAACGGCGCACTCTTCACACGGTTTATCGCAGAGGCGCAGCGCCTCGTGGCATTTGTCTCCCACGCGCAGGCTGTAGCCTCTTTCTTCTAGCGACTGCTCCATCTGATGATTCATGTAGAGTATTTCGTAGTTCAACTTGTTGACGACGTATATGCCGTTGATCGCGTCGTTCGCTATCTCGCGGTAGAGGCGCGACTCGTCGGACATTCCCATGAATACGGCATACCACACGGGATGTCCGTTCTGGCGCCCTATCGTCTTCGCGTTCAGATGGATGCCGGCCACATGGCCGTCTTTTCTTGTTATCCGGTAGGAATAGCGCAGCACGCCGTCTGTTGTCATCGCTTTGACGAGGGATTTTGTAAAGTTTGCCACGTCGTCCTTATATATTATGTCAAAGGCGTTATATTTGAGGGCCGCTTCGTAATCCTCGTCGTTGTAGCCGGTCATCTCAAGCAGCCCTTTTGAGCAGCGCAGCGTCTTTATTTTCCCATCCACGTACTGAAAGGTGGCGACGCCGCCAGAGATGGAATCAATGAGGTGTTCGTTGAGCATTTCGTCTTCTTTTAGTTTTGAGATGTTGTGAAAGACGCACTGAATGAGCGGGCAGCCGTCCTCTTCGCCTATTTTCACACCCTGGAGATGCACCCAGACGGTGTGTCCGTCGCGGTGGATCTTTCGGAACTCAAAGTCCGCTACGGTGCCGTGCGAGCAGACGTAAAGCATCTCGCGGACGACCATCTCCCTGTCGTCCGGGTGGGTCATATCAGCGGCGTCGCCCTTTACCAGCTCGCGGTACTCTTCTACTGTGTAGCCGGAAAGCCCGGGCACTCCGTCTGAAAAATATACAGTCTCAAACTTGTCGGAGACTTTATAAATGGCGACGCCTCCGGGAATGGCGTTGATTATGTTCTGCATCTGGAGCGCGGTCTTTTGCAGCTGCAGCTCCGCCTCTTTCTGTTTTGTGATGTCGAAGATGACTGAGACTATAGCCTCTTTGCCGTCAGCGGCGGTCACTTTGCGCCCATGGTCCTGCACCCACAGGTAGGATCCGTCTTTTCTGAGCATACGGTATTCTACGGAGTAGCCGCCGCTCTCCGCTATGGCGCGCATTATATCTTCTTCAAGCTGCCTCCCGTCTTCTGGGTGCATACTGTTTATGATAAGTCCGCCGATATCTTCGATGAACTCTGCCTCGGAGGAATAGCCCAGATACGAAAGCATACGCTCGCTCGCAAAATAGTAGGGGAAGCCCGGCTCCATATAGCCGCCGATGGTGGCGCCGTTTATGGTTTTGTTGAGCAGGCTGTCGCGCAGCGCCTCTTCTTTTTCGGCGGAAAAGGAGGCAGGGTAATACTGGTCTTCATTTTGGAGCGCCGTAGGCACTGACATGTGGATGGTGTCCACCTTCCAGGCGCCGTCCTCGCGTGACGCCGTGACGGATAAACGGCAGTCAAGCGTGATATCCGGGCTTGACATTTTGAGCTTTACGAAAGCGGTGCTTGCGTCGGGGCCAATCGGCCGGCATTCTTCGCAGATATATTTTATTTTGTAAGGCGACGGATTTTCCGCCATCTCGTTTTGCATACTGCAGCGCGCCTCTTCGATGTTGTGCACGTCTTCGCCGGCACCCGTGCCAAACCACATAATATTTTTGGAGAGCAGCTGACAGGCTGCATCCACGTCACGCC
The DNA here is from genome assembly GCA_036655895.1 of Cloacibacillus sp. Lineage (NCBI taxonomy): Bacteria > Thermotogati > Synergistota > Synergistia > Synergistales > Synergistaceae > Cloacibacillus > Cloacibacillus sp. The sequence continues at coordinate 39,491 of JAVVPF010000009.1, forward strand.
TGATAAAATAAAGCTCACAGAATTTTTTTAAAAGACTCAGTGCGTTTTCCCGTTCCATTTAGCTCACCGGCCTTTCTGTTCCGACGTTTTTGCGTTCCCGCGCAATGCAGATTTTTCTCGTCACTGTGCGCCAGTTGATATTATCAATCATCGCGGTCCTCGTCGGCATAGATAAATTTATAGAGCGTCTCAAAGAGCAGCTTTGGCTCTATTGGTTTTGCGAGGTGCGCGTTCATGCCGGCCGCCTTGGATTTTTCTATGTCGTCCTCAAATGCGTTGGCGGTCATCGCGATTATGGGGATCGTCTTCGCGTCGTCTTTATGCCAGTGGCGGATGTTGCAGGCCGCCTGCAGTCCATCCATTTGCGGCATTCTGATGTCCATCAAAATGGCGTCGTAGTAGCCAACTGGCGAATTGGCGAACAGCTCCATTGCGCGCAGACCGTTTTCCGCCGTCTCCACAAGAAATCCTTCGTGGAGCAAAAGCCGCGTCGCCACCTCGGTGTTGAGAGGATGGTCTTCGGCGAGCAGCACGCGCTTTCCAGTGAAGTCGAAATCTTCGGTCGGCATGTGCTCGGTTTTCAGCTCTTTTTCATAGAAGACCTTTTCAAAGGCGGAGATCAGCGAAGATTTGAACATCGGCTTGTTCATCAGCATGTTGACGCCGGCCGCCTTCGCCTCATGTTCGATGGAGGCCCAGTCGTATGCGGTCATGATGATTATCGTAACGTCCGGCCCCACTATGCGGCGAATTTGACGCGCAGTCTCGATGCCGTCCATGTCGGGCATCTTCCAGTCTACAAGGATGAGATCGTAAGATTCTTTTTTCTCCCACTTTTCGCGCACGCGGTTCACCGCCTTGCGTCCGCTGTCCACCCATTCCGATTTGATGCCTATTTCTTTCAGCGTTATGACGGCGTGTTCGCAGATGATCACGTCGTCGTCCACAACGAGCGCCTTAAGGTCGGTAAAATTATGGTGCGGCCTTTTTGCGTAGCGCCTTTTATTTTCTTCCGTTATCCCGAGCTTCACTTCGACGGTGAATTCCGAGCCTATGCCTACTATGCTGCGCACGTTTATCCTGCCGTCCATCATATCGACGATGTTTTTGCAGATGGCAAGGCCCAGCCCCGTGCCTCCGTACATTGCGGTGGCGCCTATGTGCTCCTGTGCGAACGGCTCAAAGAGGTGCGGAAGAAATTCCTCAGAGATGCCGCAGCCTGTGTCGTTCACTGTAAAGCGAAGCACTGCGTCGTTTTTGGTCTTTTTTATCTGCCGCACGCCGAGCACGACGCGGCCGCCCTCCTGAGTGAACTTGACTGCGTTGGAGATGATGTTGATGATCACCTGCTGGAGCTTCATCGCATCTCCGATGTAATAATCCTCCATGCCCGGGTCCACTATATTCTCGTAGTCGACATTTTTAGCGTGCGCCTGCGTGTAGCAGATAGAGTTCACACCGCTGATGAACTCCTCAAAGGGTATCTTTTCGTTTTTGAGAAGCACCTTTCCGCTTTCGATGCGGCTCATGTCGAGTATGTCGTTTATAAGCGAAAGCAAAAAGCGCGACGATATGCCTATCTTTGAGATACAGTCCGCCACCTGTTCGTCGTCGCCCAGGGACTGCGCGGCGATGGCGGACATCCCGATGATGGCGTTCATCGGAGTGCGTATCTCGTGGCTCATGCGCGAAAGAAAGTCGCTCTTTGCGGCGTTTGCCTGCTCCGCGGCTAAAAGCGCGCTGCGAAGCGCCTGCTGCTGCATCTCCTGCTCCACGAAGAGCGCGGTGATGTCGCTTCTTGTGTAAAATATGGCCGTTTTTGTGTCGTCCAGATATGCATAGGTCCATTTGCGGTAGCCGGTTCTGCCGTCCGCCTCGCGAACAGGGTAGCTCAGTACATAGGTGTCGTTCTCTTCAAGAGCGGCCACTACCGCTTCAAGCCTGAATTTCGGAAGGCATTCCGCAAGCTTTTCCTCCACGACGAGACTGCTTATGACCTGATCGCATGCGGGGCCGTAAATGTCGTTTTCCTGCATGTGCACGGCAATGCCCGCGGTGTTCTGCGTAAAGAGGAAGACTCTCTGCGTCTTGACCTCTACCACAGCGATGAACTCATGTTCAAGGTCTACCAGCCTGCCGACTATGGTTTGCATTATCTTTTCCCTGTTGATGTCGTAGGTGTACATAAAGGACATGACGTCGTTCGTTTCAGGGTTTTGGTATGAGTTGACTATCGTGTTGACCCATATCGCGGTGCCGTCGCGCCTCTTGCGCTGGTATTCCACAGTGTAGTGCGTCTCGCCCGCCGCGAAAGCCTTCAGCACGCGCTTTCTGTCCAGCGTGGCGCGTATGCACTGCTGCTGTTCCATCGTGAGGCCGGTCTGCGCCAGATGCTCTACAGCCTGCGTATAGGGCGTTCCCTCCGTGGCTATGGCGACATTTCTTTTTGCGATGTATGACTCGATGAGGTCCTGAGTAATGTTGGAACGTACCTTTACCATCAGGTTCGGGCTTACGTCGGAATTTTGGAAGGACACTTCGTCCTGATATTTTTGTTCAAGCGATTTTTCGGCCGAAACGTCCATGAAGCTGCCTATAGCGTGATATGGGCGTCCGTCTTTGTCAAAGACCGTGGTGTAGCATATTTTTTCCCACCAGTAGTCGCTGTCGTTCGAACTGCGCCACCTGATGGTCTCCATAGCTGTCTTTGCGCCTTCGTGAATACGAGCGTAGAGTTTCCTGAATTTTTCAACGTCGTCCGGGTGAACGAAGCCGCGCTCGATAAAACTCTCCGGGATATTCGTCTCGACGGGCGCGAGGCCGAAACGTGCGGCGCCGCTGCCCTTTATGCTGAGGCTTTTGTCTTTGAAATCATATATCCACACTGAGGCGCCGACCTGCGAGACTGCGGTCGAAAACTGCTCCTCCAGCTCCCTGTATTCATTGCTTGAGGCTGCGCCTTTCATATCGTTCATCTTGTAGCCCGCGTCTTCATTCTGCATCTGGAGGGTCTCCTTTGAGAGGATACTTTTTTCTGCCGCAAAAACCAGCGCGGCGATCGCCTGCGTTTTCATGGCCGCCTGAGTCATTGTCCGCGTTTTTCTGTGATGAAGGCGGGCTGCCACGGAGGTCTTCTGTACCGCGGTTTTCCGTCCCGTATATTTTCCAGCGGTTCTTCCCAAGACGTTTTGCCGTAAGCAGCGCCATGTCCGAGTTGTGATAGAGCGTCTGATACCCGGTTCCATGCTCCGGCGCGATGCTGGCCCCTATGGAACACGATATCTCCGTGTCCTCAACGGACGCGCGCAGCCTGGCGCACATCTGCTCCAGCCTGCGGGAAAGATGCGCTTCGTCCATCCTTGCCTTCATAAAAACGGCAAATTCGTCGCCGCCCATGCGGCATATAAAGTCGTCGTCGCGGAAGAGCTCGCGCAATTTCGCGGAAACCATTTTGATGACCTCGTCGCCGCGGTCGTGGCCGTAGAGGTCGTTTATATTTTTAAAGTTGTCGATGTCGAGCATGAAAAAGATGGCGTTTTCGCCCTCTTGCCCGCAAAAGAACTCCTGCACGCGCCGTTCCATCTCCGCGCGGTTATATAGGCCCGTAAGCTGATCCAGCCGGGCTTCAAGCGCAAGCTGCCTCATCTTGGACAGCATACGTTTTTCACGTTCAAGCGTCTGGATGGTGTTGCGCGCAGTAACGTTCTGCACGCGGTGCACCGCGATATCCATGTTGTACGGAGCGGGCAGAAAATCGCTTGCGCCAAGCGCAAACGCGCGAACTTCAAGCGCCTCGCACGCAGCGCCCGTAGCTATCACTGGAATAGAGGCAAACTGATGATTGACCCGCAGCTTTTCAAGCAGATGAAATCCGTCCGCAGGAGGCAAAGCGAGGTCAAGCATGACGATAGCTATTTCGTTGAAATGTTCTTCGATGTATTTGTAGGCGGCCGGCGCGTTGTCGGCCTCCACGATGGAATAGGCGTCCTCAAAATATTTCGCAAGCTTTGCGCGGTTTGCCTGCTCGCCGTCCGCAATCAGCATCACTTTGGCGCCGGCCTTGCCGCCCGCCGCAAGCGCGCCGTCCAGACAATCGCTCTGGTCGGATACAAGGTGGTCGGCAAGCTCCGCGTTCATCACAAGCTCGGCAAATTCGCGCTCCGACATCGGCTCCGCGTAATAATAGCCCTGGACGTACTGGCAGTCCATCGAGCGCAGCATCTCTATCTGCTCGTGCGTTTCAACGCCCTCGGCTATGACGCGCAGATCCATCCATTTCGCCAGACTGATTATAAAATTAAGGATGTTGCGGCTGGTGGCAGAGTCAGTTTTCTTCTGGATGAACCGCATATCCAGCTTCAAAACGTCTATGGGCAGTTCTGAGAGCATGTTGAGCGACGAATAGCCGCGCCCGAAGTCGTCCATACCAATAGAAAAACCAAGCTGTTTCAGCTCATCCACGACGGAAATGAGCTGTTCCGGGTTTTCCGTGTAGGCGGCCTCCGTTATTTCAAGATGGAGCTGGTTCGGGCGAAGCCCGTGCTTTTTTACGATGCCGGCCAATATCTCAGGCAGATTCGACTGGTAGATGTCTTTTCGTGAGACGTTGACTGAGATTGGCACATATTTTTTGCCCTCTTTTATCCAGTTTTCAACTATCTCGCAGGTTTTGTCCCACATATAACGGTCAAGTTCCGTGATGAAGCCGTTGCGTTCAAAAAGAGGAATGAAGTCGCAGGGGTACATGACGCCAAGCTCCGGGTGCGCCCAGCGCGCGAGCGCCTCCGCTCCCGCGACGCGTTCGCTCCGAATATCGTATTTCGGCTGAAAGTAGACCTGAAAGTGCCCAGAGGACAAAGAGTGTTTCATAGTATCGGTGATGGCCTGCTCGCGTATCATCCGCTGGCGGATGGAGTCATCATAGTAGGCGCAGACGCATCTGTACTGCCCTTTTAAGCTGTCCGAGGCAAGCATCGCGCGGTCGCACATCAGGGCTACTGAGACGTCGCGTTCGCTCACCGGATAGACGCCGAATTTAAGCGATATCTTCATGCTGAGCGGATAGTCGGCAAGGCTTCGCTCCGCTTCTTCCAGCACAGGACGGAAGGCCGCTTCGTCCATCTCCTCGGGAATGAGCGCCGCGAAATGATCCGCGCCGAGCCGCGCACAGATACCGTTTTTGCTCTGCATGTTTTGATAAAGATTTTCAGCGATATATTTGAGCAGCTTGTCGCCCTCAGCCAGGCCAAAGCTGTCGTTTACAAGCTTGAAACGTTCGATGTCGGTCACTACCAGAGTGTAGCGCCCGTTTCCCTCGGCATCCATAAATTCTTCGGCGCGGCGGCAGAAGGCGTCTTTATTGTAGAGCCCCGTCAATAGATCGCGTTCGCTCCTGTGGATGCGGACGTTTGATTCGTAAAGCTCTATAAGGTTCGCCAGCCGTTTGCGCAGCACGGTCGGGTTATAGGGCTTTGAGACGAAATCCCTTGCGCCAAGCTCCAACGCGCGGCTTTCTGTCTCCTTTTTGTCTTCCTGAGTGGCCACGATGACCGGTATCTCAGAAAGACACTGGTTTTTCTCCATCGCCTCAAGGACGCTGTATCCATCCATCACGGGCATTATGAGGTCCAAAATGACCGCGGAGAGGCCGGCGCTCTGCTTTTCCAAAACGGCAAGCGCCTCCGCTCCATTCTCAGCCTCAACTATCTCATACTGATCACAGAGCAATTTTTTTAAAATGCGGCGATTGATAACCTGATCGTCAACTATTAGGATTTTCTTGGGCATCATAAAGTCCTCTTTTTCCATCACGATTATTTCAAGGGGCAAAATGCCTGTCTATGTGCAACATTTCTTTGTTATATTCTATTCTCATACAATGATAAAAGCAAGATATATTTAAAAGCTGTACAAAATAACTAAAACGTAAGAATTACAATAAAGACTTTAAATTATGATCGCGCAGCGCAGAGATTTGACTATAAAGACGCTCTATCATAAAATTTACGCAAGGAGATGGTGAGATGGCCTTTTTGTTCTGGATGGCCGCCGGGTATCTGGCGGGTTCGTGCCCCACGGGGTTCCTTGTCGCGAAATACATAAAGGGCGCCGACATCCGCGCGTTTGGCTCAGGCAACATTGGCGCTACAAACGTCGGAAGGTTCATGGGAAGAAGCTGGGCCATAGCCGTCGCTGTCTTCGATATGCTGAAGGGCGGCCTCGTAGTGCTCGCCGCGTCGCTTTTCACAGAGGACGCCTCGCTGCTGGCCGCGGTTGGAGTATGCGCCGTGATCGGCCACAACTACCCCGTATGGCTCGGCCTTCGCGGAGGAAAGGGAGTCGCTACCTCCTTCGGCGTCATCGCATTTTTCAACTTCTTCATGCCGTGGCCCGCTCTCTTGGGCGGCTGGGCGTGGTACATAATCATGAAGACCACCAAATACGTCTCCGTAGCCTCAATGGGCGGCCTTTTCATCGCCACGCTGTTCACAGCCGCATTCGGTATGCCCTGGCAGTATACTGCGGCTTCGCTTTTTCTGGCCGCGCTCTCGGTGTGGCGCCACAGAAGCAACATCGCGCGCATCATGGACGGCTCCGAAGTAAAGGTAAACTCAAACAAAAAACATTGATGGACTGTGTCTGGTGATTTTTTGTTGTTTGGCGATAAGGCATAAAAAAGACCATCCTCGCGGACAATCATATTGTTTTTTGATTTGTAGCTAAGCTAGCACGGACAGCAAAAACGCCATAACGAATATCGCCAAAGCGATAATACCTTTAGCCTGCCAATCTTCTTTAGAGGCTGGTTCAAATATCTTGTTATTATTGGCCGCTGCTTGTCTCTGCTGCACTAATATTGACATCATAGCAGGGTCGTCGTATATAAATTTATCGGACATCAGAACCCCTCCCCTTTGTGGACAATTAAAACTCTTTTTAAGATTTAGTCAAGAAGAAGTATCGGTTCCGACTGCGCTTGAGTGATATTTTTTCAGGCGATTGACACAAGCTTATTTTTTCACTTGACTGAAAATTCAGAGCGTGATATATTCTCGCAAAGACGTTGGATGAACCTTAGGTACTACCAGATTGAAATGTATACCTAGTATTCAAGTGACATTAAGTCTGCATGTACCATTCGTTTATACAACAACTTTACACTAAACTAAAAAAACATATTGAGCAATGTCTTTGGAAGGCGTGATGCCGTTTACCAAATACCAGACGTTTTATTACATCGTCCTTATGTAAGAGGTAATTTGGAAGTTTCAGAATCGTAAAATATTTCTGCCAAAGGATGTGTTAAGATTGCTAAAATATATTTTAAAACGTACCTTTTCCGCACTGCTGACCCTATGGTTCATAATAACCATCACCTTCCTGATAATGCACAATCTACCCGGAAGTCCCTTTACGGGCGCACGAGGACTGCCCGACGAGACGCGAGTGGCGCTTGAGGCCAAATACGGGCTCGATAAATCTATCGGCGAGCAGTACGTCACCTATCTTTTTAATTTTGTGCGCGGCGATTTCGGCGTATCGTATTTAAAAAGGGGTGTGACGACGCGCGCCATCATCGAAAGCGGCTTCCCGTATTCGGCAAAGATAGGCCTTGTGGCGATCGCCATGATAACGGCCTTCGGCATTTTCTTCGGCGTCTACGCCGCGCTGCGGCAAAATAAGTTTTCGGACAGAGCCTCGATGTTCCTTGCCACGCTCGGAACGACGATCCCCAGCTTTGTTTTGGCCACTCTTTTCTTGTACGTCTTCAATAAAAAACTTGGGCTGGTCCCCTCTTACGGAGCGGAGAGCTTCAGCCACTACATAGGCCCCGCATTTGCCATTGGAGCATTTTCCATCGCCTTCATCACAAGGCTCACCAGGACGTCGATGCTCGAAGTGCTGCAGCAGGATTACATAAGGACGGCGCGCGCGAAGGGACTTTCTAATTTCACGGTGATGACGAGGCACGCGTTGAGAAATGCGCTGATCCCAGTCGTTACCTACCTTGGCCCGTGCGTGGCGACTATCGTCACAGGCTCGTTCGTCGTTGAGAAAGTTTTTGGCATTCCTGGCATAGGCTGCCTTTTTACCACAAGTATTTTAAACAGGGACTATTCGCTGATTTTGGGCGTCACGGTATTTTTCGGTTTCCTGCTTGTCTTGATGGTGCTGCTGGTCGACATCCTTTATGTGCTGATCGATCCGAGAATCAAATACGAATAGGGAGCGATGACAATGGCAGATTACGACCTCAACGACAGATCTCTCTGGGAAGAGACTGCGCACGACTACTCAAATTCGGAGAAGATAGGGCGAAAAAGCCTCACGTTCTATCAGGACGTCTGGAGAAGGTTCAAACAAAACAAGACGGCGATGGTCTCGCTTGCCTTTATAGCTGTGATGACGCTTGGCGCCGTCGTCGTCCCTTACTTCTGGCCCTACTCGTATTCGGACCAAAACCTCGCCTACTCAAACATCCCCTATAGGCTGGACCTTTACGAACTTCCGGGAACGGACAAAACATTTTACATAACGGGCGACTATAACGTTTTGCAGGTCTCAAGAAGCGGCGAGCTTGGCAAAATGGCGGAGGTCGCTTTGGACGACCCGATAAACAGAAAAAAGAATTTCCTGCTGGACGGCAAGACTATCGACGTCGACTACAGTAAATATTTCCAGGCGAAAAAGAAACTCTATTCCATAAGGAAGGCTGCCGCGCGCGGAGAGAAGGTAAATCTCGCGCAGGAGGAAAGCGCCCTTGAAAATATGCAGAGATACACCGTTACGGCGGACGGCAAAGAGATAGAGCCTACGCTTAACGTAAGAAATAAAAACTATATCCTTGGCAACGACGCGCTGGGGCGCGACCTCTTCATCCGCATCATCTACGGCGCGCGCATTTCTCTTGCGGTGGGCTTTGCAACCGCGCTCGTCTGCTTCATCATCGGGGTCATATTCGGCGGCGTATCCGGCTACTGCGGAGGCAAGGTCGACGACGCTATGATGCGGTTCGTGGACATAATAAACACGATACCGACTTTGCTGTTCGTCATACTTCTGCGCGTCCTTTTCGACAGCGGCGGTGTTACGACCATCATCCTCACGATAGGGCTGACCTACTGGGTCGGGATGGCGCGGCTTGTGCGCGGACAGGTGCTTTCGCTGAAAGAACAGGAGTTCGTGCTCGCTGCAAGGTCGCTTGGCGCGCCGACCAGCTACATCCTCTTCCGGCATCTTCTGCCAAATATAATGGGGCCTATCATGGTCACAATAACGATGATGATACCGAACGCGATTTTCACAGAGGCCTTTTTGAGCTTCGTCGGCCTTGGCGTATCCGCGCCGGTGGCCTCATGGGGGACGCTCTGCAACGACGCGCTTGAGGGGCTGTACACCTTCCCTCAGCAGCTCCTCTTCCCCGCCGCCGCCATCTCACTCACAATTTTGACCTTCAACCTGCTTGGGGACGGCATGCGCGACGCGCTTGACCCCAAACTAAGAAAGTAGGGCTGAAAAATGTCTGCTAAAGAAACTATTTTAAGTATGCGCGGCCTTTACACCTCGTTTTTTACCCATCTTGGAGAGGTAAAGGCGTTACGGGGCATCGACCTTCAGGTAAATAAGGGAGAGGTGCTTGGGATCGTGGGCGAATCCGGCAGCGGCAAAAGCGTTACGGCTCTTTCCGTGATGCGCCTTCTGCTACACCCCGGAAAGGTGACCGCCGGAGAGATTTTTTTCAAAGGCACCGACCTGCTCAAAAAAAATGAAAATGAGATGTCGCGGATACGCGGCAACGACATAGCGATGATCTTCCAGGACCCTATGACGTCGCTGAACCCCGTTTTGAAGATCGGCTTTCAGATTGAGGAGGTGCTCAGAAAGCATCAAAACCTCTCAAAGAAAGAGGCGGAGGAAAAGGCTGTGCAGATGCTTGAAAAGGTTGGCATACCCGACAGTGAACGCAGAGCTCGCTGCTATCCGCACGAGTTTTCCGGCGGAATGCGCCAGCGCGCGATGATAGCTATGGCTCTTTCGTGCGAACCGTCGCTGCTAATAGCGGACGAACCTACGACGGCGCTCGACGTGACCATACAGGCGCAGATAATACGCCTCATCCGTGAACTGGGCGCAAGCACAGGCGCCTCGACGATACTGATAACGCACGATTTAGGCGTCGTGGCCGACATCTGCGACAGGATAGCCGTCATGTACGCGGGGCTGATAATGGAAGAGGGCACGGCGGAGGACATTTTCTTCAATCCGTCACATCCGTACACGATGGGGCTGCTGAAATCCATTCCAAACGCCGCCGCGGGCGAAAGAGAACGCCTCATACCTATTCCCGGCACGCCGCCCGATCTGCTCAACCCGCCGCAGGGCTGCCCGTTCTCCCCAAGGTGTTCCTTTGCCATGAATATATGCAACAAACTTCAGCCTGGATACTACGCCCAAAACGACGGACACCGCGCGATGTGCTGGCTTCTTGACGACCGCGCCGCAAAAAACGAACGTTACTGCTCCATGAAGGGAGGCGTCGGCTCAAATGAAAGATAACGTTTTGATCGACGTAAAAAATCTAAAAAAATATTTCTATAAGGATACCGGCATCATCTCAAAAAAAATGCAGGAGATAAAAGCGGTGGACGACGTCAGCTTCTACATCAAAAAAGGTGAGACGCTGGGCCTCGTCGGTGAATCGGGATGCGGAAAGACCACCGCGGGCAGGACCATAATGCGGCTCTACGAACCCACCGGAGGCCAGATACTATACAACGAAACGGACATCGCAAAGCTCAGCCAGAAAGATTTTATGCCTTACAGAAAAAAAATACAGATGATATTCCAGGACCCCTACGCGTCGCTTGACCCGCGCATGACGGTGGCGGACATAATAGGCGAACCGCTTGACATCCACCACCTGGCCTCCGGCAAAGAACGGCAGGAGAGGATATTCGAGCTGCTCGACAAAGTAGGGCTTGGAAAGAACCACGCAAACAGATATCCGCACGAATTTTCGGGCGGCCAGCGCCAGAGAATAGGCATCGCAAGGGCGCTTTCCGTCATGCCTGAGTTTATCATCTGCGACGAGCCGATATCGGCGCTCGACGTCTCCGTGCAGGCGCAGGTGGTCAACATGCTGGAGGACCTCCAGCACGAGATAGGGCTGACCTATCTTTTCATCGCGCACGACCTTTCGATGGTGCGCCACATATCGGACAGAGTGGGCGTCATGTACCTGGGCAGCCTGATGGAGCTGACAACGTCGGATACGCTTTACAACAACCCTCAGCACCCATATACGCAGGCGCTTTTGTCCTCCATCCCGATACCGAACCCGCGCGCCGAGATAAAAAACATAATACTTGAAGGAGACGTGCCAAGCCCGCTCAACCCGCCATCAGGCTGTAAGTTCCGAACGCGCTGCCGGTACACAAAAAAAATATGCGCCGAAGAGACGCCGCGCCTGAAAGAGATAGGCGCAGAACATTTTGCGGCGTGCCATCTGTTTTAACAATTTCCAAACGATATAAAAAATCTGAAGGGAGATATGCCGTGCGGCAAAGATAGCGCTTGATAGGGATAAACTGGTACAGGCGGCGTTTCACGCAAAAGACGGATATGGCGAAATCAGCCTTGAAAGAGAGAGGAGAATTTACTATGTCAAATAAACCTGTTTTAAGATTTATGCTCTGCGCGGTACTTGCCATGGCGGCGCTCTTTGCCCCGGCAGCCGAATCATGGGCGGCTTCAGATTCAAAAGTCCTTGTCTTCAACCACGGCAAAGAACTCAAATCATGGGATCCGACGATAGATGATTCGGGCGGAAGCTTCGTCATCGGCAACATCTTTGAGGGACTGATGCGCGACACAAAAGAAGGCAAGCTTGTTCCCGGCCAGGCTGAAAAATACAAAGTCTCTGACGACGGCCTCACCTACACATTCTACCTTAAGCCAAACATCGTATGGTCGGACGGAAAACCCGTCACCGCCTACGATTTCGAATACGCGTGGCGTAGACTGGTCGACCCCAAGGCCGGCGCGGAATACTCGTACATGGGCACCTCGTACATAAAGAACGCGAAAGCCTTCTTTGAAGGCAAAGTGAAGGCCGACAAGCTCGGCGTCAAAGCCATAGACGCGAAGACCTTTGAAGTCAAACTTGAATCAAAGACGCCCTTCTTCCTCAACCTCACATCATTTTTCTGCTTCATGCCAGTGAGAAAGGATATCGTTGAAAAGTACGGCGACGGCTGGGAGAAAAACCCCAAGACCTGCGTCTCAAACGGCCCGTTCGTTCTTGAATCATACAAATTAGGCGACAACCTCACAATAGCCAAAAACAACAAATTCTATGACAAAAAGCTTGTCAAGATAGACAAAGTCAAGATGGTCTTCGTCAACGAGCAGACGACGGCGCTCAACGCCTTCAACGCGGGCGACATCCACGTCAATCCCGAGATCCCGCCCTCCGAGCTCTCAAAGCTCATAGCGGAAGAGCCGAACCTCGTCTTCACGCCGAGACTTCAGACAGCCTACATAATCTTCAACGTTGACAAGGCTCCGTTCAACGACCCGCGCGTCAGAAAAGCATTCTCACTCGCTCTGGACAGAAAAGCCATCTGCGCCTCCGCTCTTAAGGGCGGCGAAACTCCGGCGACAGGCATCGTGCCCCCCGTACTTTCCTTCTCCGACGGCAAGAGCTTCAGAAAACTCGACGCGTCAGGCAAGCCCGCGGCTGAATACGGAATAGATCCCAACGCGGCACGCGTCAAAGAGGCGCAGAAGCTTCTGGCCGACGCCGGCTATCCAAACGGCAAGGGATTCCCGAAGATAACCTACAGCTATGTAACAAAAGAATCGCTCAAAAAGATGTCCGAAGCAATCCAGGAGATGCTTAAAAACAACCTCAACATCAACGTCACGCTCGACAACATGGAGTGGCAGGTGCTCGTAGACAAGCGCAAGAGGGGCGACTTCCTCATCAGCGGAGGAAACTGGACCGGCGACTACTCAGACCCAATGACCTTCTTTGACGCCTTCGCAGCCGACAGCAGCTGGAACGAATGCCAGTGGAGAGGAACGAAGTCAAAGGTAGCTCCGCACGACAAGGTCCTCAACCCCAAGCAGAAGGCCTTTGGAGACGAGATAGCCAAAGCTCAGAGAACCATGGGCAAAACGCGCGATGAGCACCTTAAAAAGGCTGAAACCATCCTCATGGAGGAAATGCCGATAGCTCCGCTCTATTACGGCAACTTCTGCTACCTCGTCAATCAGGACAAGGTGACGAACGTATGGAGAAACAAAGTCGGCGAATGGAAGTTCTGGGACGCGACATTAAGTAAATAACCATCGTAAAATTCCATCACAAGCCGGTCCGCGCACTATTTTCTTGGGCGCGGACCGGCTTGTTCGCGCAATATATTACGGCGCAGAAAACATGGAAGAAAATAATCGATAGAATGGAATAAGGCGCGCCGCGTGCCGGCATGACGAAAACGCTTCGCGCGTCGTCTTCCGACGGCCCTCTTTTGCATGAAATAACACCTGAAAAATTTCCGAAAAATTTCGTGAAATATTAGAGTTGACAAAATAGCAAAATGCTGTAAAATAACTCCTCGTGGTAGTTGAGTGAGCTGTTAGCTCAGTTGGTAGAGCACCGGACTTTTAATCCGGGTGTCTCGGGTTCGAGTCCCGAACGGCTCACCACTTTTTGACGGTCCTATCGTCCAGAGGCCAAGGACACCGCCCTTTCAAGGCGGCGACACGGGTCCGAATCCCGTTAGGACCGCCATTTTTGCAAATATACGCAGTCATCTTAAAGGTGACTGCGTTTTTTGTCTACGATGCTTTTAATTTTTTTCGGAGGCGCGGCGATGGATATCAAAATATGGACAAAAACATTGACGGAGAAATTACTGGCGGCCTTTGGCGACAGGGTAGTTTTTATCGGCCTTCAGGGCAGCCGGGGCCGCGGCGAAGCTCGTCCCTCAAGCGACATCGACATGGTGGTCGTTTTAAACGAGATGACCTTTGAAGACTTAAGCGCCTACGGCGCGCTGCTTGAGTCGATGCCGGAAAAAGAGCTTGCCTGCGGCTTCGTATCAGGAAAAAAAGAGCTGCTGGGATGGCTCCCCTCCGAACTTTTCACGCTCTATCACGACACCGTCCCCATCTACGGAACGCTTGATTTTATTAAGGGATATTTCACAAAAAACGACGCGGCCGCGGCCGTCGCGACATCTGCCTGCGCCATATATCACGGATGCTGTCACAATTTTCTCTATGAAAAAAGCGGCGAGCTGCTTTCTGCTTTATACAAATCGGCCTTTTTCACGCTCAGAGCAGAGCTCTATTGCAAAACAGGAAGATACGTCAAAAGATCTGACGAGCTTGAAGGCCTTCTGTACGGCGCAGGCCGCGACGTGCTTTCCTTTTTACATAAAAACTTTGAACGAAAATATCTTGCGGCCCGAGGTTTTTAAAGAGGGCTCCGAACTGCTTCTGAAATGGAGCGCGGAGCTTATCAAAGAGCGGGCCTAAGGCCGCGCGCCGCCTGCTATCCGCGCCGCACCCATCCGAGAAAACCTTTCGCCGACTGCCTTAGAAAGAACAGTTCGCGTTCCCTCACCATCTGCGGCAGGCGGTCCAGCTTTTTCAGCATCGGGTCACGGACTGTGAGCCTTTTTACAGCCTCATCCGCGTCGGCCTCAGCAGGCAGCTCCTGCGTCACTTCAAGCCAGAGTTCGAGCTGTTTTTTCGCTTCAAGCATCACGGCCATCGGGTTTTTGATGTATCCAGAATGCGGGAAGCAGGCCAGCTCTATATCCTCAAGCGCCAGCAGTTTGTCAAGCGATGATATCTCCGTGTCGTAATAAAATTTGTGCGGCGTTGCGGGGCGCATGAAGAAGTCTCCGTCGTCAAGGGGAAAGAGGCAGCCCGCCGCCTCTCCGGGAAAGAGTATGCGGCGTCCGTGCGTTTCGTAGATATATGAGCTGTGATGCGGCGCGTGCCCCGGTGTGTCTATCGTTTCAAGGCCCTTTATCTGCGAACCGTCTTCAAGTATATTTTCCAGCGGCACCGGCCGCGGCAGCCCGTATGCGTCGCAGAGGCCGCCTAAGCTCGCCCTGCTTCCCGATATCAGCTTTTTAGGGTCTACAAGATGCGGACGCCCGCGCAGAGGCGCAAGGACTTTAGTCTCTGGAAAATGTTCTATGAAATGACCCGCGCCGCCCGCGTGGTCAAGATGGATGTGCGTATATATGAGATAGTCTATCTTTGCGAGGCCAAGCGACGCAAGCTGCAAAAGCAGCTCAGGCGACGCCGAGGCCGGCCCTGTCTCCACCAGTATGTTTTGTCCGCGCTCCTCGTCCTCGATGAACCAGCCGTCCAGAAAAGATTCAAACCCGCCGCGCGGTATCGGGAGGCTTATCCTGTAAAGGCCGGGAAATAATTCTGTCGCCGCCATTTTTCACTCTCCGCTCTATTCTTCGCTTTCTCCAATAGCCGCGAGCACGCTGTCTATAAGGCGCTGGAACTCTGGGGTGCTGCGAGGCCTCGGATACGGCATACGCACACGCACCTCATAGGCTACGGCGCCGTCTTTTAATACGATGACGTGCGTGCCGAGGCGCAGCGCCTCCCCCACGTCATGAGTCACCATTATGAAGCTCTTTTTTTCTTCCCTGTATATGCGTATCAGCTCGCGCTGCATCGTCCTTCGCGTGAAGTAGTCGAGGGCGCTCAGCGGTTCATCAAGAAGTATCATCTCCGGGTCTTTTATGAGCGCGCGTCCAAGCGCTACGCGCTGCGCCATGCCGCCCGAAAGCTGCGACGGCAGCGCCTCTTCGTAGCCTTTGAGCCCTACAAGGGCTATCATTTTTCGCGCCTTTTCCGCCTCAGACGCGCCCCTCTCCCGCGGAGGATAGGCGAACAATATGTTGTCGACGGCGGAGAGCCACGGCATGAGCCTCGGCTCCTGAAATACCATCCCGGCAGGCAGAGGCGCCTCTTTGCCGCAGACGGCCCCTCCGCACGTTATACGCCCCTCCGTCGGCTCTTCAAGGCCCGCCAGTATCCTGAGCAAAGTCGTCTTTCCTGAGCCGCTCCTGCCAACTATAGTGACAAATTCATTCTCGCCTATTTCAAGGTTGATATTAGAAAGCGCGTTTACCGCGCGGCCTTCTATCTCAAATCTCTTCGATACTCCGCTCAATATCAGTTCTTTCATTTTTCAGCCGCCCTTTTGAAGGCAAATTTTGAGGCGAGCGCGAAAATGCAGTCAAGAGCCGCTCCAAGCGCGCCAATGACGAATATCCCCATCAGCACGACGTCCGAACGTGAGAGCTGCTCCGCGTCAAGTATCATGTAGCCCAGGCCGGAAGAGGCGGCGACAAGCTCAGCCGCGACGAGCGAACGCCAGCTGTAGCCAAGCCCGAGGCGCAGGCCGGTGAAGATGGAAGGCAGGGCGGAGGGAAGTATGACGCGGCGGCACGTCTCCCATTTCGTATAGCCGAATACGCGCGCCACCTCTTTCAATTTCGGGTCGCAGTCCTTTATGCCCTGAAGCGTATTTAAAAATACGGGAAAGAAGGTGGCGAGGATTATAAGTATTATCTTCGGCGTCTCGCCTATGCCGAACCACAGTATGAGCATGGGGATGACGGCCATCGGCGGGATGTGCCGCAGAAATTCAAGCGTAGGCTCAAGCTGCCTGCCGATAAACGGAAAGGCGCTTGTAAAAAAAGCAAGCGCGAGCGCAAGGACCGCGGAGAGCCCAAAGCCTACGGCGATACGGCTTACGCTGGCCCAGAGGTTGTGCGGCAGAGTGCCGTCCGCCATAGCGTCATTGAATGCGCGCAACACGTCGTAAGGCGCCGGCAGCAAAAAGCTGTTCCACCATCCGCGCGCCGCGCCGTACCACCAGAGCGCGAGCACAAGCAGAGGAAATATGAGGCCGCCTTCTATCAATTTTTTTAACGCAGAATTTTTCATCCGGCAAAATCCACCTTCGTCTTTCGCAGTTATTGTACCTTGTATAAATGAGAATGGCACTATAATATGTATTGGTTTTGCGAAAAGTTTTGAAAGCGGGGTGTGGTAATTTTGGCAAAAGTGACATGGAAGCCCGGCACGATGCTCTATCCTCTGCCGGTCGCTCTTGTATCATGCGGGACTGCGGAAAAATCCAACATAATCACGGTCGCGTGGACCGGCATCGTCAATTCTGAGCCGCCTATGACCTATATATCCGTCAGGCCGGAACGTTATTCCTATGGGCTGATCAAGTCCACGGGAGAGTTCGTCATAAATCTCACTACGGACAGGCTCGTCTGGAACGCTGATTTCTGCGGCGTGAAATCCGGCCGCGACGTAGCTAAATTCTCGCTGCCGGGGCTTACGCCGGGCGCCGCCTCAAAGGTGAGCGCGCCGTTGATAGAGGAAAGCCCCGTCAATCTGGAATGCGTCGTTGAAAAGAGCCTGCTGCTTGGCAGCCACGAGATGTTCCTTGCGAAGATAGTGGCGGTCGACGTAGACGAAAAACTTCTCGACGCAAAGGGCGTGCTGCATCTTGAAAAGGCGAATCTTACAGCGCTTGTGCACGGGAAATATTTTACGCTCGGACGTCAAGTCGGCACCTTCGGCTGTTCCGTGAAAAGAAAGGGAAAGTGATAACCAAATGTTAAGATGTGCTATCTGTCAAAAGCCTCTGCGCGAATGCTGCGACCTCTTTCACGAGGCGGAGGACGAGGATGGAAACAGCGTAGTGATATGCTACGAATGCGCCGACAAGCATCAGATACCGTTTGAAAACGAGTCGGGCGACGAAAGCAATAAATAATACGATGCGGGGCGCTTTTGCATGAGGCGCCCCGCCGTTTTATCTCCCTCACAGGCCGCGCCCGCGCCGCACACAGCCCTAAAATGATTTACCCACTTATATGATTTCAATTATGTTCATTTTTAAAAAAACAAAAGTGAGCAATATTAATTATCTATGGAAATAGCCCGGCTATTTGTGATAAAATTTTCACATTGGGGAAGATTGTCCGAACGCAGGTTCGGGCCGTCTTAAAAAATTTTATACAGTGGAGGGATTTTGTGTGAAAGTGATGCAGGTAAACGCTGAAAAATGCGTTAAGTGCGGAGCGTGTATGGAAGCGTGCTCCAAAGCATATTTCAAGGAAGATTCAAAAGAGCTTTCCAGAGTGAAGGTAGAGGACATGGCCGGCTTTGCGAACATCAACATCTGCTCACAGTGCGGCGCGTGCATAGAAGTATGCCCGACGCAGGCGCTTGTGCGCGACGCAAACGGAGTTGTCCAGGTCCGCAAGGAAAAGTGCACCTCCTGCCTTATGTGCGTTGGTTTCTGCCCGTTTGCGTGCATGTTCTTTGACGGCGACAAACAGACGGAACCTTTCAAGTGCATCGCCTGCGGCATCTGCGCCCGCAAATGCCCGACCGGCGCGCTTGAACTGATAAACGTACCCGCTAAGGCGTAGGAAGGAGAGAGAACTATGGCACAGGAACCAATGAAACTTCTTTACGAATGGTCGTTCGACCCGGCGAAAATACACCACGGATATTCCAAAGAGACGCTCTATCTCGGCCTCGGCAACAAGGACGGCAACTATAAATTTGAGCAGCGTCCCGTCTCAGAGGACATGATAGAAAAGTTCACCGGCGGACGCGGCTTCGGCCTCAAACTGCTATGGGACGCCGTCAATGAAAATACGAAATGGGACGACCCCGATAACGAAATCGTTATAGCGGGCGGCCCCTTCTGCGGCATCACGCAGTACCCCGGCGCGGGCAAATGCTATTCAGTATTTCTCTCCCCCGCCACCAAACAGACATACAACAGCAACGCGGGCGGATACTTCGCGCCGTTTTTGAAATTCGCGGGCTTTGACGCGCTTGAGCTTCAGGGCAAGGCCGACCGTCCCGTCGTCATTTTCATCGACGGAGACAACAACAAGGTGCAGGTCTTTGAGTCCAACCTGGAGGACATCAACGCCTACGCCGTCTCCGAAGATCTCCACGAATATTTCGCGAAGGACGACGAGGACAAACGCACCATTTCCGTCGTCTCCAGCGGAGAGGGCGCCCGTACAAGCTACTGGGCCGGCATGAACTTCAGCTTCTACGACGTGCGCCGCAAGGCCGTGCGCCTGAAGCAGGCTGGACGCGGCGGCGGCGGTACGGTGCTTTGCGACAAGGGCGTCGTAGCGCTCGTCGTAAAACGCACGCACTTCACGGGCCTTGAGAACGACCCAGTGGACATCAAGACGATACAGAAGGCTGGCGCCAGCCTGCACAAGCGTATCCACGACCTCGACGACAAGCAGTGCAAGATGCGCTCCGCCGGCACCGCGCACCTTACGGAGATCATGGACGCCTATTCGCTGCTTCCCGTCAACAATTACAAGTACGGACGCCATAAGGATATCGACAGCATCAGCTCAGAATCCTACATAAAGCTCTTCACGCAGGGGATGGCCGACGGCTGCTGGTACGGCTGCTCGCTCGCCTGCGCCAAGGCTGTGGATCACTTCCCGCTCCAGACCGGGCCGTGGAAGGGCAAAGAAGTCATCGTTGACGGCCCCGAATACGAAACGGCGGCCGGCCTTGGCTCAAACCTCGGCATCTTCGACCCGCTCTGGACCATCGAAGCAAACTTCTACGCCGACCATTACGGCCTTGACACCATCTCTCTCGGCACAGGCATGGCCTTCTACTGCGAATGCTACGAGCTTGGCCTAATCAACAAAGAAAACACCCACGGCCTTGAACTCAACTTCGGCAACAAGAAGGACATCATGGAGCTGCTGCACCGCATAGCGCACGGAAGCGACGAGTTTGCGATAGCCTGCGGACACGGCATCGAAGAGGCCCGCGAATATTTTGCGAAGCACTACGGCGCCGACCTTGAGACGATGAAGAAGATAGGCATGGTCTGCCAGGGACTTGAAGCCTCCGAATACCGCTGCCAGGAATCCATCGCTCAGTGGGGCGGCTACTTCCTTACGCTGAAAGGCCCGCAGCACGACGAAGCGTGGCTCATCTTCATGGACATGGTAAACAAGCAGCTCCCCACATACGAAGACAAGGCAGAAGCGCTCTTCTTCTTCCCGAACTTCCGTCTGTGGTTCTCGCTCCAGGGGCTCTGCAAGCTTCCGTGGAACGACATCGAACCCGCGGACAACGGCATGAAGTTCAAGGGCATCGAAGCGGCGAGGGTCCCCGAACACCTCCAGAACTACCTTGACATCTTCGAGGCCATCACAGGCAAACACCTGACACGCGAAGGCCTCATAGATCAATCTGAGAAGGTCTACAACTTCGAGCGCATCTTCAACCTCCGCATGGGCAAAGGCACATCTGAGTACCACCACGCGCCGGACCGCGGCTTGGGCCCGGTGTGGGAAGACGAATGGAACGTGCGCGCCGATTACTTTGACGGAAAGCTCAAAGAATTTGATGTGGACATAGAAGGCATGTCTGTGAAGGAAAAGATAGCCGAACTCCAGAAGCGTCGCCGCGGACAGTGGCAGCAGCTTAAGATGGCCGTCTACAAGCGCCGCGGCTGGAACAAGAACGGCATCCCCACGCTTGAGACGGTAAAGCGCCTCGGCATAGACTATCCTGACGTCGTGGAGCTTCTCAACAAGCACTTGAAGCCCGAGGACGAATTCGAAGCATAAAGGAGCGCGGCCTATGATAACCGTCAACGGAGACAGCTCGCCGTGGAAAGAGGGCCTCACCGTGCAGCGGCTTTTGGACGATCATAATTTCAAGTTCAAAATGCTCGCCGTATGGATAAACGACAACGTTGTGGAAAAGGAACGCTACGGCGAAACGCCGGTCCCTGACGGAGCAAATGTGCAGGTCATACACAACATAAGCGGCGGCTAAACGCTAAAACAAGAAATCGTGGAAAGGATGATCCTTTCCACGATTCTTATTTTTACGTCCAAAATAAGCGAAATGTTTCATTTATCGTACAGCATAAACTTTACCTCGTGAATTTTGTCTTTAATTGGATTAATGAATAAAGATTTTTGGCTTCATCATTAACCTTTTTACCTTTATATCAAGCTGTGATATTTTAAACTCATCTTAGTGGCGGTTGAAAAATCGACCTGAGAGAAGAGCGTTTCTGACGCTTAAAAAAACAAGGGGAAGGTCGTGTTTTTTATGAATGAAAACAAAGTCAGCTGGGTGAATGTGATCAAGTTTGCGGGTGCATTTATCGCGTTCCTGATCGGCGCCGGCTTCGCCACGGGTCAGGAGGTTTTCCAGTACTTCGCAGCTTATGGATATCAGGGATTCCTCGTCGGACTTTTCGTGCTCATCTGCTTCATCTACGTCGGCGGAGACTTCATGGTTTCCGGCTACAACAAACATTTCGCCAACACAAACGACATCTACCGTCATTACTGCGGTAAGTATATCGGAGGCTTTTACGACTACTTCTCCATCGCCTTCATCTACATGTCCTACATCGTTATGCTTGGCGGAGCGGGCGCAACCTTCAACCAGTACTACCACATGTCGCCCGCGGTAGGCGCCATCCTGATGATGGTCCTTTCCGTAGCCACCGTCCTTTTCGGACTTGGCAAAATAGTTGACATCATCGGCTCGATAGGCCCCCTGATCGTCGTGATCGCAATAGGCGTAGGCCTTGCCGCCATCATGACGAACCCCGGAGGCGTCTCTGAGGGAGCAAGACTCGTAACGTCGGGCGAACTCCAGATAACGCGCGTCGGCAGCAACTGGTTCATGGCGGGCGTCTCCTATGTCGGCTTCTGCATGCTCTGGCTCGCGGCGTTCCTCGCGGCGATGGGCACAAAGGCCAACAGCAAAAAAGAGGCCGTGCTCGGCACAACGCTCGGCGCTATCGGATTTGTCCTTGGAGCCATCATCCTCATGATGGGACTTCTCACAGGCGTCAAAGACCTATACGCGTCGGACATCCCCTCGCTCATCATCGCTGAAAAAATCTGGCCGCCCCTTGCAGGCATATTCTCCGTCATAATCCTTGCCGGAATCTACACGACCGCCGTTCCTCTTCTCTGGTCGGTCTCCGCAAGGTTTGCACAGGAGAAGACGACTAAATTCTACGGCCTTACAGCCGGACTTGCCGCGGTCGCCTGCTTCGTAGCGCTGAAGCTCCCCTTCCGCCAGATCGTCAACATCATCTACGGAATCAACGGATATGTCGGCATCCTGCTCATCTTCTTCATGCTTGCCACAACGTTCGGCCTCACCAAGAAGCTGGGAAACAAGTAACAACAAACTAAACACACAAACAAAAATAACGCTCGGGCCGCTTGGGTCCGAGCGTTATTTTTATGCCGCGCGCCGCAGCGATCCGCAGCGCGTGCCAAATGTTTTATCGTTTCAGATATTTCTGGAACGCGGCTGAATGCCGTAAATAAATCATAAGCGGCACGCCGAGCCCGTAACAGACGACGGCCTGACTGCCCGCGATGTATATCATAGTCCATACGACGCTGATATTGGAAAGCAGCGCAATGTAGGCCCCTACGACTATGCCGTTTATCACAACGGGCGGAACGGCGGCGAGCCAAAGGTTCGGCATCTTGGAGGAGAGCCACGCCGCGAAAAGCGTCGCAGCACTTCCAAGGACGATGTCTATTATTCCAAAACCTCCGATCATGTTTGAGATGAGGCACCCGACGAAGAGCCCGGGGATGGCCTCTGGCATAAAATAGGGCAGAAGCGTCAGCGCCTCCGCCGCGCGAAACTGCATCGGCCCGAATGAGATCGGGGCGAGCATAAACGTCAGCCCCGAATAGAGGGCGGCCGTAAGAGCGGATAATGCGATTTTGTGCGGTGTAAAATATTTTTTCTCGTTCATGTGTTACATTATACATTATAAAACCGCCCTCTCGGGGCTATAATAGAGACAATGAATTTGAACGGAGGAACGCAAAGTGAAAATAACAATACTTGGCGCTGGTAGTTTTGGCACGGCGATGGCGGTGCACCTCGCCTCTTTAGGAAATGAAATTTTAATGTGGACGATAGATGGGCCGCAGGCGGAAGCCATAAACGACAGCGGCAGAAATAATTTCTGCTTCACCGATACCGAGCTTCCAAAGACGGTGAAGGCCACCACCGATCTGAAAGAGGCGCTCGCCTTTTCCGACAGATACATCATGGCCATTCCTACGCAGTTCATTCGCGAAGTGTGCAGGAAGGCGGCCTCTGCGGCGCCCGCAGGCGCGCACATACTGAACCTCTCCAAGGGCATTGAGATAGCGACCGGCAGCCTTCTTCACAAGATATACGAAGAGGAATGCCCGCAGCTTGTCTACTCCGCGCTTTCCGGGCCAAGCCACGCGGAAGAGGTGCTGATAGAGTGCCCCACGACAGTCGCTCTTGCCTCAAAGGACGAAGAAGAGGCAAAGTCATGGCAGGCTATTTTAAACGGCGGCAATTTCAGGGTCTACACCGGCACCGACGTTGTAGGGCTTGAGGTGGGGGGCGCTACGAAAAACATCTACGCCGTGGCAGCCGGCATCTCAAAGGCGCTGGACCTCGGAGACAACGCGCTTGCTGCTCTCGCCGCGCGCGGACTTGCCGAGATGATGCGCTTTGGCGCGACGATGGGCGCCTCTCCTCTTACGCTCTCCGGCCTTGCGGGAGTCGGCGACCTTATGGTTACCTGCTACAGCCTGCACTCGCGCAACTTCCGTCTTGGCCTTGCCGTGGGAAGCGGCATGAGCTTCGACGAGGCGGTGCAGTCCCTGGGTCAGGTGGCCGAAGGCGCCTATACCGTGCGCGCGGTCATCGAAAACAGCAAAAAGTTCGGCGTTGAAATGCCCCTTGCCGAGGCCGTCTACAGAGTTCTCTACAAAGGCGAAAAACCGAAGGAGCTTCTAAAAGAGCTCTTCGCAAGGCCCGTGAAAACGGAGATGCGCTTTTAATATTTAATATCTGAACGAATAAAAGCCGGCGCGCCGAAAGTTTCGGCGCGCCGGCTTTTTTATTTGACGTATTTGTTTACCTCTGTAAGGAATTTCCCTATGCTCTCGTGCGCTACTACGTTTGCTATACCGTCTAGCGGCGTCTCTTCGTTGTTTATTATGACGAGGCTTGCGCCGTGCATTTTCGCCTGCCTTGGGAAATAGTTGGCGGGCGATACGACTAGCGACGAGCCTAGCACGATGAAGGTCCTGCACTTGTCGCTCAGTTCGTCCGCCGCGTCAAGCGCGCGCTGCGGCAGCATCTCGCCAAAGAGGACGACGCTGGGACGCAGACGTCCGCCGCAATGGGCGCAGGGCTTTCCGGCAAGAAACTCAGCGTCGTCCGCCGTCCTTCCGCAGGAATGGCAGTGTACAGGCTCCATGCTTCCGTGAAGCTCCCAGACGTTTACCGAGCCGGCTTTTTGATGAAGCCTGTCAATGTTTTGAGTTATTACGCCCTCGACATATCCCTCTTTTTCCCACTGCGCTATTATCTCGTGCCCGCAGTTTGGGCGCACCTCCTCCGGTACGTAGAGGCGGGCCTTGTAGAAGCCCAGGAACTCGTCGTAATGGTTTTCAAGCACGCCGACGGAGGCAAGGCGGGCGGGGTCCGCGTGCGCCCATATCCCGTCTTTGGAACGAAAATCCTGAAGCCCGGACTCGGTGCTCAGCCCAGCTCCGCTGAATATGACGACGCCGCCCTCTTTTACAAGCGCGGCGACTTTTTTTGCGCTCTCTTCAAAGTCCATGATCATTCCTCCTTGCAGTCAGCCTTTTTCGCGCCGGTGCTCGGCTGCTCGTCCGGCATCTCCTGAAACCGCGGGACCTTTTTGCCGTTCACAGTCACCTCTTCAAAAAACATTTTTTTAGGCCGCACCCAGAGGCCGCTGTCGTTGTAAAGCGGCCGATAGACCACATATTCGCTTTCATCCTCGGAATGGCGGGCAAGCCCGATGAACTCGTATTCTCCGCCTTTATAGTGTCTGTATTTTTTCATCTTCGGCTACCAGCTTTCTCACCGCGGCCATGGAAAGCCCCGTCTCTATCGCTATTTTTTTTATATCCTCGTACTCCGGCATCTCTTTAACCGTTTCCCCGGCAAGCATCCCGCATTTGACGCGCACGCCGCCAAAGCGCGTAGCTACCGTCCGCTCGCGCCGCGTGAGCACCGCGCGTTCTACAACGCGCGCGCGCACTCCCAGCGTCGTCGTGTGCCGCAGCACAAGCTCTGCGAACTTTTGTTTTTCCGAGGGCGCGGAAAGCAGCGAAAGCTTTACGGCGGGCCTGTTTTTTTTCATCTGTATCGCTTCAAACCAGACGTCAAGAGCGCCTGCCGCAAGCAGTATCTCCATTGCCGCCCCGAGATCCTCCCCCGTCATATCGTCGATATTGGCGCTCATTTCGACGGCCTCGCTCATGACAAGCGACTCATTGCCCTCTTCTTCCGCAGTTTGTTCCTGAATTTTTTCCAGCTCCCGCACAACGCCGCCTCCGTCTGTTTTTTTCTTTATTTTATATCAAGTTTAGCGCAATTCATATAAATGCCCTCTAATAAGATGATATTTTCCCTATTGTGTTATAGAATACACAGGTAAACATACATTATATCCAAGGAGAGAATTTATAATGAAAAAAATCCCCGTATTATTGGCAGCATTTGCGCTGGCGCTTTTTTCGCTTTCACCGGCCTATTGCGCCGCTATAACGCTCAAAGCTGAATCTTTGACCTTCAACAGAGCCGACGAAGACCTAATCGGCGTCTCCACAATGACTCCAGACGGCAAGTCCGACGCGGTATTCACGCTTACGGTAAGCGGCGCTCAGGCCATATTGGAAATCTCTTTGAAAAATGACACAACAGGTACGGTCTGGAGCACCTCGACCCCAAAGAACCTGCTTATAGTTAAAAATTCGCGCGGCGAACTGCTCAACAAGAACGGGCGCATGGCGGTCACTCCCGTCATACTTGCCGCGGAATTTACGCTTATTATCAACGACGCGGCGGGAGCCCTCCCCAAGGATTCAAATTTCACGGCGACCGTGACGCTGATAGACAAGTCGACGACGAGCGCCGCCGTGCAGGTCAAGGCAGCGGCCCCGGCTAAAAAAGAGCCTGTCGTGACTGAGCCCGCAAAAAAAGGCGCAGAACTTTCCCTCTTTGAAACGCGCGGACGTTCGGATAAAGATTTCGCCGGAGAAAAAAAGACTATTGGCGCAAACGGCAGAAACGACCATCGTTTTGACGCCGCCTTCAAACTTGCCGACGGCGTGCTTGTGAAGGGCATCAAGATAATCGCGGCAAACGGCGCAAAAAAGGCGGAGTGGGACACGGTCACGAGCAGCAAAGCGCCGCTTGTCGCCGTGATAGACGAGTCGCAGAACATCCTCAACAAGGCAGACGGCAGCCTCTCCTTCGGTGGTGCAAAGAACTGCATGCTCTTTGTAGACGACCAGCAGGGCCTTCTGGACAAACCGGGAACTTCCACAAAGATACTAGTCACGCTCTCCGACGGCAGAATGCTTGAGCTTGCGGCAACCAGCGGCAAAAAGATACTGGCCGGAGATTCTATGGAGGTCGAATACAAAGGCGCAAGCAAATACGATTTCGTCGGCCAGAGCAAGAAGCTGGAATCGAACATGACGCCTGACAGTTTCCTGCGCGTCACAGTAAACGCCGCTGGCACAATAACGGGCGTGCGCGTCACAAACACGAAGAACGGCCAGATGTGGGACACCATTCCTTCCAACAAGAACTATCTCGCCGCCGTGCTTTCATCAAAGGGCGAAAAACTGAACAGGGCGGACGGCTCTGTTGAGATAAAAATAAACGGCACAGAGGAACTTCAGATAGCCTTTGACGAGGATAAAGACCCTAATACCGGCCCCTACAAGATAGCCATGACCTTCGCAAACGGACAGATAATGGAAGGCACGTCGGCAAAGGCCGCCGCAGGCACCAGCGAAAGCGCCGTCACCAAAGCTGACCGCGCCGTAACATTCGTTTCAAAGAAACCCGCGGTCGTCGCGGTGGACCTCGTAGGCAAAAACAAGAAAAAGGGCGCAAGCGGCGCAAAGGACATGGCGCTTACAATAAAGACATCAGGCAAGGGCGTCATAAAAGCGCTGGTGCTGGCCGACGCGGCGGGCAAAGGCTGGGATACGCTTGCCTCAAACAACGGCAGATGGCTCTTGGGCGTGCGTGAGGGCTCGAAATTCTTCAACGCGGCAAACGGTTCGATAAAGATAACTGTAAACGGCTCAAAGACGTTACAGCTTCTGATGCAGGACAACGGCAAGCTCAACGCGAAGTCAGGAAAGCTTCTGCTGACTGCGACATGGGGCGACGGCCAGGTCACTGAAACAGAACTGAAGTGGTAGCGCGGCCGTTACGGTCAAAAAAATAATAAAAAGATAAAATATCCCCGCCGGAAGAAATCTCGCTCCGGCGGGGATATTTATATTATATTTTATATGAGTTATATGAGGCGGATATTACGCGGCGCTATTGCGCAAGCCCCGCTTCAAAGGCTTTGATGTTGAGGTCGCGGAGTTTCTCCGGGACGAATTCTGTTATTATTTCTTTCCAGTCTATCGCTTCAAGCCCCATCGCCTTTACCAGCGCGCCGAAGAGCACGATGTTCTGCGCCTTGATGTTGCCAAGTTCGCTTGCTATCTCTCCCGCGTTGAATGCCTTTGTGTTTGGCACAGCCTCTTTGAGTTTTTCTATTACGCAGTCAGGGTAGACCGCGGCTCCCGTAAGGACCGGCAGCGAGTATATCTCAAAGTTGTTCACCACGAGCGTCCCGCCCTTTTTAAGGTATTGCAGCCAGCGCGCGGCCTCGACCTTTTCAAAGGCGACCAGCACGTCGGCCTCTCCCTCCGGCACTACCGGAGAGGCCACCTTTGAGCCGAAACGAACGTGCGTCGTGACGCTGCCGCCGCGCTGGCTCATGCCGTGTATCTCTGACATCTTTACGTCGTAGCCTCTGCGGGCCAGTCCCTCTGTGAGGATCTTTGAGGCGAGGATGGTCCCCTGCCCGCCGACGCCCACAAGAAGAATGCTTTTTGTATCATTGTTTGCCATGGTTAGTCGTCCTCCCTTGAAATGGCCTTTTTCGGGCATATCTGCATACAGATGGTGCAGCCGTTGCAGGAGGCGCGGTCGATGTAGACGCGCCCGTCGCGGAAGTTTACCGCGGGGCAGCCCGCCTTCAGGCACAGCTTGCATTTGACGCATTTATCTTCGTCGACGCGGCACTTCATCTTCGCGCGTTTTTTAATGACCTCTTTGATGAGCGCGCAGGGCGACGTTGTGATTATCACAAAGGGTTCTGACGCGTCGTGACCTGCCTTTATCGCCTCTTTTGTCGCGGCCAGGTCGTACGGGTCGATTAGGCGGATGTTTTCTTCTTTTACGCCGCAGGCGACGCAGAGAGCTTTAAGGTCCACCTGATGCGTCGGTTCGCCCATGAGTGTGCGTCCCGTGCCGGGGTTTTCCTGATGTCCCGTCATTGCCGTGATCCTGTTGTCAAGGATGTTTACAACGATAGGCGCCTTGTTTACGATGGCGTCTATCAGGCCCGTGATGCCGGAATGGAAGAAGGTCGAGTCGCCAATGACGGCAAAGACCTTTTCGCTGCGTCCGGCGCGTTCCACCGCCTTGTTGAAGCCGACGCCCGCGGAAACGCTGGCTCCCATGCAGATGACGGAGTCCGTCACAGAAAGCGGGGGCACCATTCCAAGCGTGTAGCAGCCGATGTCGCCCGTAACTACGACGTCTTTATATTTGCCGACCTCATAGAAAAAGCCGCGGTGCGTGCAGCCGGCGCAAAGAACCGGAGGACGCGGAGGCACAGTGACGTCGACGGTGTATCCGCCCTGCTCCGCAGAGCCGGGGAAGAAGGCACGGCGTATCGTTTCCGGCGTGAGTTCATCGACCCACGGCAGTTTCTCACGGCCGACGCATTTTATGCCAAGCGATTTTACGAAGTCTTCGATGTATGGTTCGTTTTCTTCGATTATATAAAGCGTTTCAAAGGAGGCTGCGAAATCGCGGATCTTCTTTTCGGGAAGCGGCCAGGTGAAGCCGAGCTTCAAATAGGAGGCCGAGTCTTCAAAGACCTCGCGCGCGTGGTTGTAGGAGATGCCGCTTGTGATTATCCCGATTTTGCCGCCGCCTTCAACTCTGTTGAGCGGCGTATTTTCAGAAAAATCCTTCATCGCGGCTATTCTTTCTTCCATGAGGTATTTACGTTTCTTTGCGGAAGCGGGCGCCATCACATACTTGGCGGAGTTCTTCGCGTAGGGGCTCACTTCGCGCTCCACACGCTCTGACGTTTCAACGAGCGTTTTGCTGTGGCAGATGCGCGTCGTGACGCGGAAAAGCAGCGGCGTGTCAAATTTTTCAGAGATGTCGAAGGCCTCTTTTATATAATCGAGCGCCTCCTGGCTGTCTGACGGTTCTACCATCGGCAGTTTGGCGTGCATCGCATAGTAACGGTTGTCCTGCTCGTTCTGCGAGCTGAAAAGTCCCGGGTCGTCCGCCGTCACCACCACAAGGCCGCCATTGACGCCCGTGTAGGCGAGCGTAAAGAGCGGGTCAGCCGCGACGTTAAGACCTACGTGCTTCATAGCGGCAAGCGCGCGCGCTCCCGCAATCGAGGCTCCAGCCGCCGCCTCAAGAGCAACTTTTTCATTTGTCGCCCACTCTGAATAGAGGTCCTTATATTCTGAGAGGTTTTCAAGGATTTCTGTTGAGGGCGTTCCCGGGTAGGCCGACGCGAAATGAAGTCCTGCCTCCCACGCTCCGCGGGCGATGGCTTCATTGCCTGTCATTATTTTCTTCATTGATTTTCCCCCTTATAAAAAAACCGGCCTCGCGATTTGCGAAAGCCGGTGATAAACGTAAGAGATGCTTTTGCTAATCCTTTTTGTGCGCCGTCGGCTCTTCTTCCGTATCCTGAAGCAGCCATGCCGCGCCGTCAAACTTCACAAGCCCGCTTATGATATACATGAGGGCGACGGCCAGAAAGGCCTTTTCTCTGAGTATTATAAAGCAGAGTGCGAAAAAGGTCATCAGTCCGTAGAGCTTGAATCTGTTGACGTTGGATTTTTTAAGTTTTTTGGCATTGCAGTAGGGCACAGAACTTACCATCAAAGCGCCTACGAAGAACATCGCGGATATCGCGACAAGAGGCGTGATGGGGATGCCTGCTATTACTATTGCGGCAAGCGTCAGGCCGCCGGCCGGTATCGGAAGACCCTGAAACGGCCCAGCGGGAACGTGCGTCACGTTGAAGCGCGCAAGGCGGAGCACTCCGCAGAGCGCAAAGAACGAGGCCGCAAGCGGGCCCCATATACCGCTGTCCACCCCGATATAGGCGGTGTAGATAAGAAAGGCGGGAGCCACTCCGAAGCTGATGGCGTCGGCCAGGCTGTCAAGCTCTTCGCCAAAGGCGCTGCTGCCGCCCAGGCTGCGCGCCACGCGGCCGTCCATCACGTCGAAGAATACTGCAAAACAAATAAGAAGCGCCGCCGGCACCAATCTGTAGTTGGCCGCGAGTATCAATGACGAAACGCCGCAAAAGACGCTTCCGCTGGTTATCATATTGGGGATTATTGTCTTGATTGGTATATTTTTAACGCGTCTGTCAACTTTTCTCATTCTTACACACTCCTATAACAGTCTGCCCGGCAAGAACAACGTCTCCTATTTTTACATTCGGCGCTATTGAATCCGGCAAATAAAGATCGACCTTTGAACCCATCTTTATCATACCATATCTTTGGCCTCTCTGCACTATCTCTCCAAGACGCACGCGGCAGACGATTCTGCGCGCAAGTATACCAGCTATTTGGACCAAGAGGAAACGCCCGTATTCAGATTCAGCTCCTACGTACAAACGCTCATTTATTTCAGAGGCTTTGGGCGCGAATGCGAACCATTTTTTTCCGGGCACATATTTTATGTACTCCACCTTCGCCGTCACAGGGAACCTGTTGACGTGCACGTTGAAGGCGTTCATGAAGATGCCGATCTTTACGGCGCGCCCGATGTACTCGTGCTCGGCCTCTTCTATCTCAACTATTTTGCCATCCGCGGGGCTTAAAAAATCTCCCGGTTCAAGCTCCCTTTCAGGCAGACGTTCCGGGTCGCGGAAGAACCAGACGACGATGCCAAGCGGGATAGCCATGACCGCGGTGATCCAAGGCGAGATGAGCCACCCAGCCGCCGTCATAAAGAGAGTGCCGGTTATAAGCGGATATCCGTCGCGCGCCAGTTTCATCTTTATTCCTCTCCTTCGTCTTTGCGGACGATGCTGATGTCGGCCACTGTGTCGCCGTCGTCAAGCCCGACCACGGTGTAGCCTGTGGCGGAGCGGCTCAGCACGGAAATTTCTTTCGCGCCGATGCGCACCATGCGTCCCTTGCTGCTTATGACGATGAGCTCTTCTTCTTCGTTTACGCCCCACGCGCCCACCAGCTCGCCCGTCTTTTCAGAGAGCTTCATTGCGCGGACGCCGTATCCGGCGCGGTGGTGCTGCGTAAATTCGTCATAGACCGTGCGCTTGCCGATGCCGCGCTCGCTGATGAAGAGCACTTTGTTCGCGTCGTTGACTACATCGCAGCCTACAACGGTATCACCCTCGTCGAGCCTGATGCCGCGCACGCCCTGTGCCTGACGGCCGAGCGGGCGGAATTCCTCTTCGTTTACGCGCAGCGTCTGCCCGAGCGCCGTGGTGAGCAGAAGGTCGTCCGTACCGCTTGTAAAGCGCACGCGCGAGATGTCGTCGCCCTCCGTGAGGCTCAGCACGCGGCGGCCGGCGCGGGTGAGGCCGTCCAGCTCTTCCACGGGAAGCCTCTTTGAGGTGCCCTGTTTTGTAACAAAAAAGACAAATTTTGCGCCGTCCAGCATGCTGTCCTTTATTGCGACGGCCTTTTCATCTTTTTCAAGCGTGATGATGGTGCCTACAAGCTTGCCCTTGCCGGTCTTGGGCTCAGGCAGCGTGAAGCCGCGCACGCCGAAGACGCGGCCCTTGTTGGTAAAGAGGTATATCGTTCTGTGCGTCGTGGTGGTGGCGATGATGGATATTTCATCCTCCGCCTTCGGTGTAACTCCCTTAACGCCTTTGCCGCCGCGAAGCTGCACGCGGTAGTCCTGAAGCGGCATCCGGCGGATGTATCCGTCGCGGGAAAGCGCCACTACGATGTCCGCCTCCGGGATGAGATCTTCGTCTGCGACCTCGTCCGCCGCGTTTTCGATGTCTGTGCGGCGCTTGTCTCCGTAGGAGGCCTTTATATCTTTCAGCTCTTCTTTTACAACAGAGTCCAGCACGAGGTGGCTCGAGAGTATGCTGGTGTATCTTTCGATGTCCATCAGAAGCTGCGCCAGTTCGGCGTCGAGCTTTTCACGCTCAAGCCCCGTGAGGCGCTGCAGGCGCATGTCGAGTATCGCCTGAGCCTGTATCTCGGAGAACTCAAGCTCGTCCATGAGCCTTGTGCGGGCGGTGACCGCGTTGTCCGAACCTCTGATTATGCTTATGACCTGATCGATCACGTCAAGCGCGCGGAGCAGCCCGTCAACGATGTGCCTGCGGTCCTCCGCCTTTCTCAGGCGGAACTCGGTGCGCCTGCGCACGACGTCGCGGCGGTGGTCGAGGAAGAGCGAGACCATCTCTTTGAGGGGCAGTTCCCTCGTCGCTCCGTCGACAATGGCAAGGTTTATGACGCCGAAGGTGCTTTGAAGCTGCGTTCTCGTGTATAGCTGGCGAAGCACGAGATTTGGGTCAGCGTCTCGCTGGAGTTCGACTACGACGCGCATCCCCTTGCGGTCGGACTCATCGCGGAGGTCTGATATTCCGTCGATCATTCCGCTCTGGACGCATTTTGCTATCGTCTCTATAAAATTGGTCTTGTTGACCATATATGGTATCTCGGTGATGATTATCGCGCGCCTGTTTTTGCGCCCGTCTTCGATGTCCACGCGCCCGCGGACCGTTATTTTGCCGCGGCCCGTCCTGTAGGCGTCTATTATGCCGTCGCGCCCAAGTATGATGCCGCCGGTCGGGAAGTCCGGCCCCGGCATAAGCTGCATCAGCTCGCCAAGCTCTACATCGGGGTTGTCGAGCATCGCGCAGCATACGTCTATCGCTTCGGTGAGGTTGTGAGGAGGCATATTTGTGGCCATGCCTACCGCGATGCCGGTGCTGCCGTTTACAAGAAGATTTGGTATCCTTGCCGGGAGCACGAGCGGTTCTTTTAGTGATTCGTCAAAGTTGGGGCCCCAGTCGACGGTATCTTCGTTGATGTCGGTGAGCATCTCCTCGCCCAATGGGTGCAGACGCGCTTCGGTGTAACGCATGGCTGCGGGCGGGTCGCCGTCTATAGAACCAAAGTTTCCCTGTCCGTCCACGAGCATGTAGCGCATACTGAAATCCTGTGAAAGGCGCGCCATCGTGTCGTAGATCGCGGCGTCTCCGTGAGGATGGAATTTACCCATCGTTTCACCGACGATACGCGCTGACTTCTTAAAGGCCTGCGAATGACGCAGCCCCAGTTCCATCATGGCGAACAGTATCCTCCGCTGAACGGGCTTCAGCCCGTCGCGCGCGTCGGGGAGCGCGCGGCCCACGATGACGCTCATAGCGTAGTTGAGATAGCTTTGCTTTATTTCTTCTTCCAGCGGCAGAGATATTACTTTGTTGATTTCAAAAAGTTTGCTCTGCTTTGAGTTATGCTCCATATATATACCTCCGGCCCTGCAATAAAAATCAGTTTCAAGAATAAAGCGGCGATTAACGCCGCTTTCAGTTCAGCTTATATATTGTATCACATGCCGGTATTTAATGTAAGAAATTATTGAAGAGGCTGGGGTGTAGCCGTTGTTTTAACAGGGTCTATGGGCCTTGCCACGACTGGCGACGACAGGACGATGGCCGTCGTTGTCATTCCGCAGCTTCCCATCTGGCTGATGACGTCCTCAAGGTGGCCGACTGACGAAACTACGACTTTCAGAATGACGCCGTCGCTGCCTGTGAGGTGGTGGCACTCAAGCACCTCGGGTATTGCCTTTGCAAGTTCGTCCGCCTGCGCCAAAAAGGAGACGGGGATAGAGAGGCGGATGAAGGCCATTATTGGATAGCCTACGCGGGCCTGGTCCACAACTGCGCGATATCCCAGTATGATGCCGGCCTCTTCCATGCGTCTCACGCGCTCGGCGACAGCGGGCGACGAAAGCCCAACCCTTCTGCCCAACTCGTTAAAAGAAATTCTGCCATCCTCCTGAAGTATCCTAAGTATCTGTCTTCCAATATCATCAAGCAACTTACTGCTCAGCATTGGCAATTCCTCCTACCGTCTTTTAAAAAATAGCTCTTTCATCACTTACCCATAGGTATATTAAGGCATTTTTAAAAAAAAGTGAATAGGAGGAACGAAAATCTATTTTTTAAATTTTGCATGGCACGACGCTGCAATGTTTTTGCACGTCTGTGGCCGCTTAATGCGAAAGACCGGCCGCCACCGCCCACGCAGCCTCAAGAGAGTGCAGGCACGGGATACCAGCGGCACAGGCATGAGTCCTGATAGCCACTCCGTCCGCCACATGCGCCTCGTTGCCTCCGGGGATGTTCAAAACAACATCCCACACGCCGGCGCGCAGTCTCTTTACAAGCTCCTCGCGCGGCGCCTCGCTCACCTTTATCCCCCATCTGCGCAGATAGGCGCAGGTGCCCTCTGTTGCGTCCACCTGCCACCCAAGCGCGGCAAACTGGGCGGCTACAGGCATCGCCTCGGCCTTGTTGCTGTCGGAGATGCTCATAAGTATCCGTCCCGCAACAGGCGGCTCCCATCCCGCGCCTTTAAGTCCGTCCATGATGGCGGCGGCAAGATTGTCCGCAACTCCCAGGCTCTCCCCGGTGGACATCATTCTGGCCCCAAGTTTAGGGTCTATTCCGGGCAGTTTATCGTTTGAAAATACCGGAACTTTTACGCCCCACTGACCGCTTTCTGGATACAACCCTACGCCGTAGGGCATATCTTTTAATTTTTCACCAAGAGCGAGCCCCACCGCTATATCCACGACGGGCAGGCCTGATATTTTACTCACTATGGGCACGGTGCGGCTGGCGCGCGGATTGGCCTCGATTATCCAGAATTTGCCTCCGCGCAGTACGAACTGGATATTCAAAAGCCCGTGTACGTCAAGTTCTTTTGAGATGACGGAGACAAAGCCGAGCACCTCGTTCTGCTGCTCCTTCGTCAGTGAATAGCTGGGAAAGACCGCTATCGAGTCGCCCGAATGGATGCCGGCCGGGTCTATATGCTCGAAGATGCCTGGGATTAGTACATCCTCCCCGTCGCACACAGCGTCGCATTCAAACTCTCTTCCCGCGAGGAATTGATCAACCATCACCTTTTGTCCAGGCACCGCTTCAAAGGCTTCAGTAAGCACCTCTTTGAGCGCCTTTTCACTGTAGACGGCTTTCATGGCCACGCCGCCTATGACGAAGCTGGGACGCACCATAAGCGGGAAGCCGAGCCGAGCCGCCACTTTGAGCGCCTCGTCAATGGTTTCAACGTCCACGCCCTCAGGCTCTGGGACGCCCATCTTTGTAAGCAAGCGCGAAAATTTGCCGCGGTCCTCAGCCGTGTCTATCACAGCGGCGTCAGGCCCGAAGAGTTTTACACCGCACTCCGAGAGGTCTAGCCCAAGCCTCAGCGACGTCTGACCTCCAAAGCAGGCGAATACTCCCGCCGCCTTTTCGCGCCTCAGCACGGAAAGCGCGTCGTCCGCGGTAAGCGGCTCAAGGTAGAGCGCGTCGGAGATGTCGTGGTCAGTGCTCACCGTCTCTGGGTTCACGTTCAGCATTATCGCTCGTATGCCACGGCGGCGAAGCGCTTCAACGGCTTTGACGCAGCAGTAGTCGAACTCAACGCCCTGCGCGATGCGTATCGCCCCGGAGCCTATCACCGCTATGCCGCCTTCGTGCTCCTCGTGAGGGTCGTCCCCCATCCCGCAGACGCCGTAATAATAACCGGAGCCGGAGGGGAACTCGCCAGCGCAGCCGTCCACTTCACGGTAGCCTGTGACGCAGCCGGCCTCTTCAAGCTTTAGCGCCGCCTCATTGCGTGAAATGCCCGCGGCAAGCGCTATCTGGCTTGCCGTGAAGCCTATTTTTGCCGCCTCAGTCATACGATTTACGTCAACGTCGTCCTCTTCAAGATATTTTTCCGCAAGCTGGATGGCGTTGAGCTGTTCTATAAAGTATCTGCGGATGTGCGTTTTTTCAGCCATCTCCTCCACAGTCGCTGAACTGCGGCGCAAAAGCTCTGTTATTGCCTGAAGACGCAGGTTCGTAGGCGTGTTCACCTGCTCCCAGAGCCGGCGCGTCTCCCATTCCCGCAATTTTCTGTCAGGCAGGGTGCAGCCGCGCGCAAGCGAGCGGCAGGCTTTGACTATAGCCTGAGCAAAACAGGAGCCAAGCGCAAGCACCTCGCCCGTCGCCTTCATGCGAGGGCCGAGCGACGGGTCGGCCTGTGGGAAGGTGTCAAAAGGCCATGAGGGGACCTTTACCGCGACATAGTCCATAGCGGGTTCGGAGAGAGCGCTGCCCGCTCCTGTCACGGGATTTTTCATCTCCGTAAGGTCAAGCCCCAGCGCTATCTTCGCCGCCATACGCGCTATCGGATATCCCGTCGCCTTGCTTGCGAGCGCGCTTGAACGGCTGGCGCGTGGGTTCACTTCTATCACATAATATTCAGCGCCGTTCGGTGAAAGCGCGAACTGCACGTTGCAGGCGCCGCGAATGTCAAGCTCCTCCACTATTTTGAGCGAGGCCGTCCTTATCATCTGCCATTCTGTGTCCGTCAGAGTGAGCACAGGAGAGACTACGATCGAGTCGCCAGTGTGGACGCCCATCGGGTCAATGTTTTCCATGCCACAGACGGCAAGCGAATTTCCGGCGTTGTCGCGGACCACCTCGACCTCTATTTCGTGCCAGCCCTCAAGATAACGTTCTATCAGCGCGTGCCCTACGGGAGAGGCGGCAAGCGCGTCCTCCGTCTGCACGACAAAACTTTCGATGTCGCGTACCACGGAATTTCCAGAGCCGCCTAACGTGAAGTCGGGGCGCAGTATGAGCGGCAGCGGATTGTGGAGCGCGAACTCTTGAGCTTCGGCCACGGACGAAACGCCGCGGCTTGCAATGATCGGCTGATGCGAATCGATCATCGCGCGTCTAAACGGCTCACGCGCCTCCGCCCTCTCGATAGCCTCCGGCTGCGTGCCGAGGACGCGGCACTTATAGCGCTTCCACATGCCGAGCTTTTCGCAGCGCATGCAGAGATTGAGGCCAGTCTGCCCGCCAAGCGTCGCGACCACTCCGTCAGGCCGGTGCTCCTTCAATATCTCTTCCACAACAGAGGCAAGCAGCGGCTTGATATAAACAACGTCCGCAACAGAGCTGTCCGTCTGGATGGTCGCCGGGTTGCTGTTCAGCAGTATCACCTGACAGCCCTCTTCCTTCAGCGCGCGGCAGGCCTGCGTGCCCGCGTAATCAAACTCCGCCGCCTGTCCTATCTTTATCGGCCCGGAACCAAGAACTAATACCTTTTTTATAGTGTTGTCTCTCATCTCATTCAATCGTCCTTACATGGTCTCTGCCGCTTTTACGCGGTCAATGAAGTTGTCAAAGATATAGGAAGCGTCCTGAGGCCCAGGTGAAGCCTCTGGATGAAACTGCACGCTCACCGCGTCATAGCGCCTGTGGCGCAGTCCCTCGACGGTGCCGTCTCCAAGGTGCGTATATGCCGTTTCCAGCTCCGTTCCGGCAAGAGAGTCTCCGTCCACCGCGTACTGGTGGTTTTGGCTCGTCAAAAGGCCTCGCCCCGTGGAAAGCTCCAGCACAGGCTGGTTCGCTCCGCGATGGCCGAACGGAAGCTTCTTCGTTGAAGCTCCGCAGGCGCGCGCCAGCAGCTGATTGCCAAGACAGACGCCCAGTATCGGCAGACGCCCCAGCATCTTTGCGATCTCAGCCGCCTCGCCGTCCAGTACGGCTGGGTCTCCCGGGCCGTTGCTCAGCAGTATTCCGTCCGCCCCAGAGGCAAGCACGTCCTCCGCGGTCGTGTCGTGCGGTAGCCGGATGACGCGGCATCCTCTCGCCGTCAGGCTTCGTATGATATTCTCTTTTACGCCGTAATCCATAAGGGCTATCGTTGCGGCGCCGTCGCCGTAAACTTCCGCTTTCCTGCACGAAACCTCGGAGACGAGGCTCTCTTCGAGCGCCGAAGCAAGCGGCGCGACAGGTGCGATATCCAGACGCCCCATCATCGAACCGCAGGCTCTTATCTTCAAAATAAGCTGTCGCGTATCTATCTCGGAAACCAGCGGACGCCCGTTCTCCGCCATCCATGAACTAAGCGATCCAAAACGTCCATTTTCCGTCTCATCAAGGCGCGTCGTCAGGGCTGCGCGTACCCAGGCTCGTCGTCCCTCAAGATTTTCCTTATCAACGCCGTATACTCCTATCGGCGGGAAGGCAAAAACCACTATCTGCCCGTTATAAGACGGGTCCGTCAACGTCTGCGGATATCCGCAGCTAGCCGTAGTAAAAACGACCTCTCCCTCAACCGGTTCGCTTATGCTGCCCACACCCTGAAAAACCGTGCCGTCGCTCAGCGTCAGAAAAATCTTTTTTTCCATAATTTTCGCGCACTCCTTCAATAAAAATGAACTTGAATAATAGTTTGGTTAATTTATTATACTAACCACGTGTTCAAAGTTCCAGAGTATTATAGCCCGAAGAAGAAAAACGTCAAGCCCTATCTTTAATAAAAAGCCGGACTGCTCGCAAGTTCAAGCGGTTGCACAAATTTTGCGGGCATGAGAAAACGAAACGGCCCTTTGTCGCTTTTGCGCTTTGCACAGGCGCGCTGCGCTCTATAATGATAAGGACAGAAAAGATAAGGAGGCCCGAAAATGAAATACAGCTTTGCTCCGCTTGCCGGTGAAAATTCCAAAATACTGATACTTGGCTCACTTCCGGGAGAAAAATCTCTACAGATGTCGCGTTATTACGCACATCCGCATAACCACTTCTGGAAGACCCTTTATAAAATATACGGGCAAACGATGCCCGACGATTTTGACGCAAGATACAAGTTCATCTTAGACCATGACCTGGCGCTCTGGGACACCATCAAATGCGCGAAACGCGACGGCAGCTTAGACGGAAAGATCCGCTGCGAAACCCCAAACGACGTCCCCGGCCTTTTAAAGAGCCACCCGCAAATAGCGCTCATCCTTTTTAACGGCGCCTGCTCCTTCAACAAATATAAAAAACATTTCGGCGAGCCGTCGCTACCCTACCACAAAATGCTCTCCACAAGTCCGGCCTGCGCAGGCCGCGACGAAGAAAGATTTTTGATGTGGCGGCAAGCGATATTGAGCTTAAAAAAATGACGCGCCATTTGTTCCATTTTTTTTAGAAAAAGTATTTGACGAAAATGAAAAAATGTCGTAAACTCTTACTTCGTGGAAGGGAGGTGACCTGCCATGGGTATAAAAGTTAACTTAGACGACTGTATCGGATGCGGGGTATGTTCGGAGCTCTGCCCTCAGAACTTTAAGCTTGACGAAGATGAAGGCAAGTGCATGGTCATCAGCCAAGATCCTTCTCAGACTGTAAAAGAGGCGGCGGAAAGCTGCCCAGTTTCGGCAATCATGATAGGTTAGCCGAAGACAAATCGGGGCCCATAGCTCAATTGGTTAGAGCTCCCGGCTCATAACCGGATGGTTTCAGGTTCGATTCCTGATGGGCCCACCAAAAGCCCAATTTCCAGTCGCAAGACTGGAAATTTTTTTTATCAACAAACTGACAGTGCCTTAAAACCGGCAATCACAATATGTCAACACGAACTCTTTCCAGCAAAACGGGCGCCACAAAGGCGACTCTTAAATAATTATTACAATGTCATTCATAGTGTTACTGCGTATTCAATAAATCGCAAAATATGTTATAATTCCCCTTAAAAGGAGTGATAGCAATGCCGCTTGCAACAATGTCGATTCGTGTAGAAGAAGAGACCAAGCGCGAAATAGAAGCATTTTGCACCGAC
>JAVVPF010000010.1 GCA_036655895.1 Cloacibacillus sp.
GCCTCTGACTGGAACGGCGACGGCTATTCTGATTATATCCTGACCTATGTGAAGAGCAACAACGACAAGCCGCTCGTGAAGATGCTGCTTGTCGACGGCAAGTCGCTTTACGACAATATGTTGACGCGCTCTGGCGATGTGACCATGACGTATATCAACGGCAGCGAAAGCAGCATCCTCGCCACCGGCAGCAGCGTAGCCGGCGGCGCCTCCGGTGTTACGCCAGCAAACAGCATCCGTATGACGAAGGGCGACTTTGACGGCGACGGACGCGACGAGATCGCCCTCTATTACACGCTCATCCACGGCGCCGGCATCAACGAGAGCCGCGCCAACCAGCTTGAGATATACCGCGTGAATTATGATACAGAGAAGGGTTATCAGGGGAAGTGCGTCTACAACACCCAAAACATGGCGGACGGCAGCAGCCTCCTGCAGCACAACAGCGTCGGTCTTGCGGCGGGCGACATCAACGCCGACGGCAAGGACGAACTTGTCTATATCCATACCGATTCACCGAACGTTACTACCGACAAATACGCCAATGTATATATGAGCATCTGTTCGCTGAACGGCGACGTCCTGGTTCGGCACGTCGACCGCAGCTTTCAGGGTACGACGAATTTCCCCATTACAGACACGACTGCGTGGAGCTCTGTGCCCCCCATCGAGGCCAAGATAGCCGATTTTGACGGAGACGGTTTCGGTGAGCTTGTCTGGTCTACTGGCACGGGCAGCGGTGGCGTCGAGCTCAAGCTCTGGGTGCACGACTGGGATATCACACAGGGCGGCGCTATTGCAAACACGGGAAATAAGTATGAGTACAACGCAGCGGCAATAGGCTGGACGCTCAACGTGCTCTACAAGCACCACAGCCTCACGACGGGCCTCTTCAAATACCCAACAAATGGTTCCCTGGTGCGGCATCAAATCGCGCTCGCCCACATGGGCAACGGAGACAATGGTATGGCGAATATGGATGTTGCAATTCTTTCCTGGTCAAAGGACAAAGGCCTCACAGGGGAGGGATCTTTCAACTATAACAACGTCCAGATGGACGGCAACATGGGAGCCAGCGTCGCCGCCGTGGACTTATACGGCGAGAGCCTCGTGCTCGGCTCGCCGAGCGTGCTCACGGTGGAAGAGAACATCGAACTCTCCATGGTGACGCAGGCGCCGCCCAAGCATTGGGATAAGGTCTCGGCCGCGAGCAGCGACCTGTTCCCCCTAGCCGACGCAAGCGGCGACTTGACGATCGATGCTTTCGCGGTATTCGAAACTAAAGATTATTACACCGCCATGGAGTTCGAGCAAACCTTCGGTTATTCCAGCTCAACGACAAATGTCTCCGAGGGCAGTATCGGTGTCGATGCTTCCTACGCTTTGGAACATAGAGAGAATTTGATGGAAAAAGTGTTTGCGAACAATACCTCAGACGACGAGCCGCTACTGGACATTGGCATAAAGTACTCAAGAAACGAGGTCCATAAGCACACGGATAACTATTCGTCGACTATGGGCTTCGAAGTTAATTTCAAGGCTGACAGGGACGATCAGCTCTATTACCATACCAACAACTACAATATCTGCCGCTACCCGATCCTGCTGCCCAAATCGAAGCGTTATTCTACGACCTCGGACGACACGACGGGAACGGTAGTATCCCTCCAGAACTATGTACAGTATGTGGTACCTACTACGGTCAATCCGACCTTCGCGCCGACGCCGGGGCGAAACATTTCGTGGTATGAGCCGCTGCACGACAACTATAACCTCTTCACCTACCCCAAGCGGCTGAGCGACATATCAGGCTACCCGCAGGGGAAGGAGGCGAAGCTAGAAGCAGATAAATACGATCCGTGGGCCGATATCAACGGCAAAGTATTTATCAGCGGCCAGAATAATCTAATCGGCAACACAGACAATAACGACTGTCAATTCAAGTCGAGCGTATCTGGCAGCATGGAGGATTACAATTCGATTCGCCAAACACTTGGGGGACATGTTTATTTCCACCCTACCTTTGGCTTCGCTAATCGGCAGCACCTTAATATCGACCTCACCGGGGACTACTCGTGGGGTACTGACTCGACTACGACCACCGACGCTTCAAAAATGCTCAATGTGACAATGGCTTGGCCAGGCGCGGGGGCTTATACGAAGTACACGGAGGACTGGACCGCGAAGGATATGCAGTTCTACGTTGATGTCGCCTATTTCACGCAGGATGACGGCGCGATTTGCGTCGGTTACGCGGTGCCGCACCTGAAGGATGCCGAGAGCAAGATATGGGGGCCGTCCAGCCCCTACGCCACGCACCCCGATCCTGGGCTGCTGCTGCCATTCCGATGGAGTAACGACATTAAGAACAAAGGTGTGTTCCTCGGGGAGATAGAGTCCATGATCTATTACCTTATTGAGAACGAAGATAAATATTCGTCAAACCAGATGCGCGGCATAACCTTTACAAAATCTGACTCGACGGAGAACGCCGCAACCGGAACCACTGAAGACGGCCTTTCGCCAAAACTGTTGGAGAAGGAGAAGGCTTATAATGTTAAGCTGCGCGTGATCAATTACAGTTTTGTGCAAGCTGAGGACGTAACGGTGAAATTCTACTTCCAGCCGTGGAGCAACGAGAGCGGGGCACGAAATTATCCCTCCACCGACCCTGCGCGCGACGGCTATACGCCATTCGATTCAGCTAAGCTGCCGGTAATACGTGAGCGCACTACGGCCACGGACGGTTTTGACAACTGGACCAACGCCGAGGCCACCTTCAAGGCCCCCAAAACG
Source organism: Cloacibacillus sp. (assembly GCA_036655895.1). NCBI lineage: Bacteria > Thermotogati > Synergistota > Synergistia > Synergistales > Synergistaceae > Cloacibacillus > Cloacibacillus sp. Next base: position 2,797 of record JAVVPF010000010.1, read on the forward strand.
GAGGGGCTAGGCTGGGTGCACGCCGTCCTCGAATACAACGATCAAGAGCTCAACACGAAGAACAACCATGGCTGGGTGCTTGTCGGCTCTTATGATCCGGAGCTCTTCCATGGGGCCGCGGCGAGCAATACCGTTTCCGCTTCCTCGGCTGCGGCGCAGGCTTCGCTGCCGGCCGCTGAGCGTCCAAATATCAAGGTCAAAGAGGTCAAGGTATATGAGATAAAGCGCGACGCCAGCGGCAACATCAGCTACGAGGAGACGAAGCTAGACGAAAAGGCGCGCTACAAGCAGCTGCGGGTTGACGCCACTGTGGGCTTCATCGGAGGAAAGATCATCAGGGGCGGCAAAGAGCGGCAGATATCCTGTGTGCCGGCGCTGCGCTGCGCCCTCTTTGCCGGTAAGGGTAAAGATGCTACCGCGATCCTCGGAGGCTCCCAGCGGCCGGTGATGAAACAGGGCCAAGACTACACCTTCAGTTTCGTATACGACCCGTCACAGTGTCCGCCGGATAGCGGCGTGTCGGTACGAGCTTTTTCGCCCTATCTCTCTCGCTCCGAGCAGGGCGATCTTACCAGCCAGTCGGAAGAGTTATGGAGGCCGCTTGACTCCTCCAGCGGCTCCGGCTGCAACGCCGGGTTCGCGGTGCTGTCGCTTCTGGCTCTGCTGCCTCTGATGCTGAAGAAGAAAAGGTAATATAGCTATAAAACGGGGAGGCGTTCGCGCCTCCCCGTTTTATGAAGTATCTCTGCACTATCGCGTTCGGAGGAAAAGTGTGCTGTTTTCCAAAAGCGCTTTCGCGTGTTCGAGCGCTTCGCGCGACGATTCGTCGCCGGAGAGCATTCTTGCTATCTCTTTTTCGCGCGCCTCTCCCGTTACCTCGTTTATCGTGGTGTTTTCCTCTTCGCGTTTTACTACGTAATGCTGGTCGGCCATTGCCGCTATCGTCGCCTGATGCGTTATCAGTATCGTGCGGCAGCGGCGTGACAAATGGCGCAGCTTGTATCCGGCAAAGAGCGCCGTTTTTCCGCCAAGGCCCGCCTCTACTTCGTCAAAGACTAATGTTCCGGGCAGTTTGTCGTTGCCTACAGAAAGCTGCAATGCAATCAATATTCTTGAAAGCTCGCCGCCAGAGGCGTTTTTGCCGACGGGAAGCGGCCTCTGGTCGGGAAGGGCGAGCGTGAAGAGGGCGTTTTCCGCGCCTGTTGCGCGCATTTTGTCCAGCTCCTCTATTTCGATGTTGAAATGAGCGTATTCCATGCCAAGCCCGGCAAGCTCATCGTTCACCTTTGCAGAGAGTACGCGGGCCGCCTCTTTTCGGAGCGCGCGCACCTCGATGGCAAGCGAAGATATTTCGCGGCGCAGCCTGCGCGCCCTCTCTTCGAGTTCGTCAAGTTCCGCACGGCTTGCGCTCATCCACGCAAGCTCGCTCTCGGCCTCTTTTGCGAAATCAAGCAGCGCCTCGGTGGAGTTTATGTTCAGCGAACGCTTCATTTTTCTGAGAAGCCCTATTTTCTTTTCAAGCCGTTCCGTCGCCGCCTCCGAATCCTCTTCCGAGGCGCGCTCGCGGCAGGCCTGGGCTATGAGGTTTGAAAGCTCCTGCGCTCCGCTCAGCGTTTTTTCTATCGTTTCACGCCAGGGGCCTTCGTCGTCGGACGCAAAGGCGTACAGGCTTTTTGCGGCGGCCTCTAGCTGGTCCAACAGGCCGCCCTCGGAGTTGGTCATCCTCTCGGAAAGCAGTTTGAGCGCCCTGTAGTCGGACTCAGCCTTTTCTATCGCGGCCAGTTCTTTTTCCCATTCTTTGTCGCTCTCTGGCTTCAGTTCAAGCGCCTTTATCTGCCTTATTACGGCGGGCGCCTCTTCAAATCGGCTTTCGCTCTCTCTGCGTCTTTTTTTATGCGCCATTATTTCTCGCTCCGTGGCAAGAGCTGTGGCGAAGGTGGTTTCTAGTTTGTTCAGGGCAGTCTTTAGGTTTGTCCCGCCGCATGAATCTACAAGTTCGAGCTGTTTTGTCGGTTCAAGCAGCCCGAGCTGCGCAAACTGGCTCTGTATAACTATGTTCGGCTCCATCGCGCAAATGAGCGTCGAAAGCGGCACCGTCTGTTCCTGGAGCGCACACCGGCCTTTGCCGCTGCGGGAGAAGCTCCTTTTTGCTATCAGCGCGCCCTCTTGAGGCTGGTATTTTTCAAAGAGGCCTGGTATATCTTCGGAGCTCATTACGGCCTGTACTTCGCAGCTGTCGTTTAGGGTGTGGATGTGGTTGAGCTGGGCGCGGCGTCCCGCAATAAATTCAAGCGCGCGGACGAGGCTGCTTTTGCCTGTCCCGCTTTCTCCTGTTATTACGATGAAATCTCCCGAAAAGGTGAGCCTGGCCTCAACGATGCCGCCGACTCCGCGAATGTCGAGCTCCTCTATCAAACCTCTTCCCCTGCCTCTCTTATGCCGTTGAAGCCCCAGCGAAGCTTTTCCCTCAAAAGGTCGTAATAGCTGCGCCCGTTGAGCTGTATCGTCTCTACGTATATCTCTTTGTCGAGCGTCACCTGCAGTTCGTCGCCCGGCAGCAGTTCGTAGCCGAGCTGGCCGTCCTGCGTGAGGATGAGGCTGCGCGTCTCTCCGCGCGGTATGACGAGCGCCGTGTCCGTGTCGCTGAGTATGACGGGCCTTGCGTAGAGGGTGTGCGCGCATATTGGCGCCATTATCATGCAGGGCACGTGAGGCGGCACGATGGGGCCTCCAGCGGAGAGCGCGTACGCCGTGGAGCCTGTCGGCGTCGATAAAATTAGGCCGTCCGCTAAAAAGAGCGACATTGTCTCCGTGCCGACTTTGACCTCAAGATCTATCACGCGCGCAAGGCTGCCCTTTGAGACTACGAGGTCGTTGAGCGCGTGCAGCTCGTGCACGATTCGTCCCGCGCGCATCACCTGTCCTTTGAGCAGCCGGCGGAGCTGCAGCGTGTATTTGCCCTCCAGGATGCCTTCGATGTCGCTTTCCGCGGAATTGGGGCTGCCGATTGCAAGAAAGCCCAGCCTGCCCAGGTTTATGCCGTAGAGCGGAATGGAGCTGCCGAAGGTGTAGCGCGCGGCGCGCAGAAAGGTGCCGTCGCCGCCGAGTATCACAGCGAATGAGGCCTCTTTCCTCCACTCTTCGTCGGTGACGCCGGGAAGCGAGATGGCGGAGGCTTCATGCGGCGGCAGGAGAAACTTCACGCCATGCTTTCTGCCCCACTTCCAAAGACGCCAGGCCATCTCTATGGCCTCCGGTTTCTGCGTGTTGAAGAGAAGTCCGACCTTTTTTTCGTTTTTTATCTCCGTTGCGTGCGTGCCGTCCATTTTTTCAGCTCCTTGACTATTATGGATGGGCCGAGGCGTTTTTATGCGCCTCTTCCACGATCATTTCAAAATCCGGCGGTAACGGCCGTTCGTTCCCGTTCAAATGTTTCAGCAGAAAGAGAAATTCTATGTTCCCCTCAGGCCCGCGAATTGGGGAATAATCGGCCGCCTCAAGCGACAGGCTCGTCTCTTTTTCAATGAAATCGGCAGTCTCGCGAAGGATGGCCGCGTGCAGCGCCGGGTCTGTGATGACCCCGTGACCGACGCGTTCTCTTCCGGCCTCAAACTGCGGCTTGACGAGTATGACGATGAGGCCGTCGTCCGCAAGAAGGCTTTCCATTGTTGGAAGAAGCAGTTTTACTGAGATAAAAGAGGCGTCGGAGACGACTATATCCGCCTTTTGACCCTCTATCATATCCAGCGTGAGGTTTCTTGCGTTCGTGCGCTCCATCACGGCGACGCGGCTGTCGCTGCGCAGCTTCCAAGCAAGCTGTCCATAGCCTACGTCTACGGCATAGATTTTTGCTGCTCCGTTTGCTATAAGCACCTCGGTAAAGCCGCCGGTAGACGCTCCTATGTCGATGCAGCGTCTGCCTGAGACCGCAAGCGAAAAGGCCTCGACCGCCTTAAGGAGTTTGTATGCGCCGCGGCTCACCCATTCTTTTTCAGGGGCGTCTATCTTTATATCCGCGTCGGGAGGCACCATTGAGGCGGCCTTTTGCGCGGACGCGCCGTTTACCATGACGCGCCCCTCTTCGATGTAATTCTGGGCCGCGGTGCGTGACGCGGCCAGTCCTTTGTCAAAAATCAATTTATCAAGCCTGATCAGTTTCGTCTTCATCTATCGCTCCAGGCGGCCATGATCGCCGCCGTTTTTTTCGGCGGCGCATATCTTTACAATATTGTCTGCGGTGAGGCCGCACTCTTCCCATTGCTGCGCGCGCGTGGCGTGGGAGATGAAATAGTCGGGGACGCCAAGCGTATGCACCGCGCCGCAGCAGCCGTTCTCCTTCATGAAGACGGCGATGGCCTCTCCCGCGCCGCCTTTTATCACGCCCTCTTCGGCGGTGACTACGAGCGAATGTGACGCAAGAATATCTTTTAGCCCTTCAAAGTCTATCGGCTTCAGGAATCTGAGGTCAACGACCGTGGCCGATACCGAAAGTTTCTCGCGGAGTTCGTCGGCCGCCCTAAGCATCAAAGCGACTGTGCTGCCGCAGCCGACAAGACAGATTTCCGCGCCGCGCCTTAGAACCTCTGCTCGGCCCCATGGAGCGGGCGCGCCGTTTTCTTCGCGCGCCGTGGAAAGCGGCGCGTTTCCGCGCGGATATCTCACCGCCATGGGTATGCCGCGGCGTTTCCATTCCTTTACGAAAAAGGCGAGATCCGCCGCGTCGCGCGGGGCGGCTATCGTCATTTCCGGGACGGAGCGCAGCCACGCGATGTCGAGCACGCCGTGATGCGTCTCTCCGTCCTCGCCGACCAAGCCGGCCCGGTCTATTCCAAGTAATACGGGCAGTTTTGGAAGGCATATATCATGAACTATCTGGTCTGCTGCGCGCTGGAGGAAGGTCGAGTAAATGCAGACGACCGGCTTCATGCCGGCTGCTGCAAGTCCCGCCGCGAATATCAAAAGGTGTTCCTCCGCGATGCCCGCGTCAAAAAAACGTTTAGGGTATGTTTTGGCAAAGCCGCTTAATTTGGTGCCGTCCTTCATGGCGGCCGTGCAGGCGATGATGTGCGCGTCTTCGCGCGCCATTTCGCAGAGCAGATTTGACATTGCCGCGCTCCAGCTTATTGAGGAGCCGCAAGCTGTCTGCCCCGCCGCGTCAAGCGGCGTGTTCGGCCCGATGCCGTGAAAGAAGGAGGGGCTTGCCTCGGCCTGCGGACAGCCCTTTCCCTTTTTTGTGAGGACGTGGATGAGCAGCGGTTCGTCGTAATTTTTGGCGAGCCGGAATACCTCTTCCATCTCCTGAATGTTGTGTCCGTCAAAGGGGCCCCAGTAGCTTATGTTGAGCTCTTCAAAGATGTTTGTCGGCAGAAGCAGCGATTTGAGCTTCATCTTGAATTTTTTCAGCGCGTGGCTTAGATTGTCGCCGTTTTTGACCGTTACGCACTGATTTTTTATATAGTCCTTGACCTTTTTGTAGGTCGGGTTGACGGCGAGCTTCGCAAGGTGCGAAGCCATGCCCCCGATGCGCGGGCTGATGGACATCGTGTTGTCGTTCAGTATTATGATGGTCTTTGCGCCTACGCTCGACATGGTGTTTAGCGCTTCGAAGGCGACGCCGTTCAGCAGCGCGCCGTCGCCTATGACGGCTACAACTTCGTGTTCCTCGTTTTTGAGGTCGCGCGCCTTTGCGTAGCCCATAGCGGCGGAGATGGAGGTGCTGCTGTGGCCGGTGGTAAAGAAATCATAGGGGCTTTCGTCAAGGCGCGGAAAGCCGGCTATGCCGCCCTTGGTGCGCAGCGTCGAAAAAGCCTCCCTGCGTTTGGTGAGCAGCTTGTAGGCGTAGCTCTGATGGCCTACGTCAAAGATTATTTTATCGGCGTCAGGGTTGAAGACGCGCAGCAACGCTACGGTCAGCTCCACCGTCCCGAGCGAGGAACTCAGATGGCCTCCGTTTTTCAGCGTGACGTCGATTATTTCTTTTCTAAGCTCCGCGGAAAGCTGGGTGAGCTCGTCAGAGTTCAGACCGTAAAGGCCTCTGAAATCATTCACAGATTCTAAAAGGCTCATTTGAAATACCACCTGACATAGTTAAAATATTAATGGCTCCTGTGCACTAGATAATCCGGCAGCTGCATCAGAAAATCGCCGCCGTCCAGCATCCCAGACAGAGCAGCTTTTGCCGCCTCCGACTCCGCGCGCGCCATTTCCCGGGCCTTTTCAAGTCCGTAGGCGGTCACATGAGTCAGCTTGTCCTGCTCGCTGTCCTTGCCCGGCGTCTTTCCCAACTCCTCCGCCGTGCTGGTGACATCAAGTATATCATCCACTATCTGAAAGGCGGAGCCAAGATGCAGCGCGTAGAGGCTGTACTTGTCTATTATACTCTCTTTGGAGCATCCGAGCGCCGCGCCGCTTACTACGGCGGCCTCAATGAGCGCGCCGGTCTTCAGCGCGGCGATGCTCCGCACATATTCCCTGTCGGGAACGCTGTGGTCGTTGAACATGTCCAGCACCTGTCCGCCGCATACTCCGGCTGGGCCTATGGCGCGGGAGAAGAGCCGTATCGCGGTCATTACGTTGGCGGCCTCTATTTGTTTGAGGTTTTCCAGAGGGAATATAAAGGCCTGAGCAAGAAGCGCGTCTCCGGCGAGCACCGCGAGCGTCTCGCCGAATTTCGCGTGGTTTGACGGCTTGCCGCGCCTGAGGTCGTCGTCGTCCATGCAGGGAAGGTCGTCGTGGATGAGCGTCGCAGTATGCACCATTTCAAGGCCGAGCGCCATGGGCAGCGCAAGGCGTGGCTCTACTCCGCACTGCTTGGCCGCGGCGAGGCAGAGCACTGGGCGCAGCCGTTTTCCGCCCGCGTTCAGCGAATACTCCATAGATTCGTTGAGGCTTGGGGGTACGCCTTCCGCGCGCAGAGGCGCGGTCTCTTTCAGATAGTCTTCAAAGAGCCTCCTGTAGCCTTCAAATTGGCCTTTTACCGATTCAAGCTCGATGTTATTCATGGTCTTTTTTCTCCTCCACGGGAACGTCCGTCTCCGCGCCGTCCTGCGAGAGCAGTGTTATTTTTTTCTGCGCCTCTTCTAGATATCCGCGGCATTCCCTTACAAGCGCGATGCCGCGTTCGTAGTCTAAAAGCGCCGTGTCGAGAGAGAGGGTCTCCCCCTCCATATCCTTTAAAATTTTCTCTAGTTCCGTCATCTTCGCCGTGAAGTCCATAATAAAATCTCCCTTCAAAATTTGCCGCCGTGTGGTGCGTTTTATGTTGCTTTTTTTAGATATACTATGATACAATGTCTAGGTTGATTGTTTCAAGGTAAACAAGGGGGGAAACATATGTCAAAATTCTGTGATTGCTGCGGCCGCGGGCCGGTAACAGGAAACGCCGTCAGCCACTCCAACCGTCATACGAGACGCCGCTGGCTCATAAATCTTCAGAGCGTAAGGGTAGACGTAGGCGGTGGAGAGACTCGTAAACTTCGTATCTGCACGAAGTGCCTCCGTTCCGGAAAAGTACAAAGGGCCGTTTAACGCGGCTCTTTTTTTATCATTCACTGCCGTCTTTCGGACGGCAGTTTTTTTATGCTTTTCCATTTTCGCCTTCGTCATATCAGCCGTTGCGCGCGTCGTCAAGCAGCTCCTGCGCGCCGTCCTCGTCCACAAGTATCTCGCGTGGGCGCGCGCCGTCCGCGGCTCCCACTATGCCTATCTGCTCCATCATGTCGATGAGCCTTGAGGCGCGCGAAAACCCGACGCGCAGACGCCTCTGGAGGCCGCTCGCTGAGGCTATGCCGGTGGACATTACGGTCTGAACGGCCTCGTCCAGCAGATCGTCGTCGTAGACGCCGCCCGCTCCGCAGCCTGTGTTCTCTCCGCCCTGCGCCTCTATTTCAATAAACTCCGGCTCACCGAACGTATTTGTCAAATATCTAAGCCAGTCGCCAAGAATGGCCTCGTCTATCCACGGTGACTGTATCCTCACCGGCTTTGGATGCTTCGTTGAAAGAAAGAGCATGTCTCCCTTGCCGAGCAGTTTTTCCGCGCCTGCGCAGTCGATGATAGTTCGCGAGTCTGCGTTGCTGGGCAGTGTGAAGGCGACTCTGGCGGGGATGTTTGCCTTTATCAGCCCCGTTATTATATTTACAGAGGGGCGCTGCGTTGCCAGCATCAGGTGGATGCCGGTGGCGCGCGCCATTTGCGCGAGGCGGCAGATGTACTCCTCCACCTCTTTGGCAGCGGTCATCATCAAGTCGGCAAGTTCGTCCACAACGATTACGATGTGAGGCAGTCTGTCTTTCGGCAGCACCTTTTCATTGTATCCTTCTAGGTTCCTCACTCGTATCTTTGCGAAGGTCGTGTATCTTTTTTCCATCTCCCGAATGAGCCACGCAAGAGCCTGAACAGCCTTCTTCGGGTCTGTTACGGGAGGCGTCAGAAGATGCGGCAGCTTGTCGTAGACGGCCATTTCAACGCGCTTTGGGTCTACAAGTATCATGCGCAGCTCTTCCGGGCTGCGCTTTGAGCAAAGCCCCACTATGCAGGAGTTTACGAAGACGCTCTTGCCGGAGCCGGTGGTTCCCGCAACGAGAAGATGCGGCAGCTCTTCGAGGCCTACGATTACGGAATCTCCGTTTACGGCTACGCCGAACGGAAGAGGCAGCGAGAGCTTCGTCTTTTTGAAGCAGTCGTCCTCTATTACCGTGCGAAGCGGTATCCCGCGTCTGCGCGGGTTCGGTATCTCAATGCCGACGTAGGGCTTGCCCGGGATGGGCGCCTCGATGCGCAGGCTCGGGACGGCCATAGCAAGCGCGATGTCGTTTGCGAGCGCCGCCACCTTGCTTACCTTTATTCCCGGCGCAAGCTGTATCCTAAACTGTATAACGGTAGGCCCGATAAGTATTTCGGCTAAGTGCGACTCTATGCTGAACTGTTCGAGCGTCTTTACTATTTTTTCGCCAAGCGGCGCCGCCTTTTCCTCGTCCATCTCGTCTACGTGGCTCTCCTCCGGCCCGAATATTTCTATGGGCGGCGGGAATATCCCCTGCTTCACCCTGCGTGCCGCACGTCCGTCGAGATTGAAGCTGGGGTCCTGTATGAGCGCCGGTGCGTCGTCGTCCGCAAGAGTTGACGGGTCGTTATAGTCGACCTCTTCCTCAAAAGCAAGGCCGTCCTGCGGCAGTTCTTCTTCCTGGGGGCGTCCGCCGCCGAAGCGTAGCTGCGCCGCATCCGCGTGCTCCTCTTCGTATTTGAAATAGTCTCCGCTTGCCTTGCAGGCCGCGATATTCGGCGCGTACTCCTCTTCCTCTTCGATTGCTTCTTCTTCGTATCCTTCATCGTCAGGGGCGTTTGCAAGCTCTGACGGCTCTGATTTTTTTGCCGCTCTCCTGCTTCTTTTTCCCATCTGGCTGAAAGACGGCAGAGAGATATTGGGCAGTTTTAAATATGAGAATATATGGATATTAAAGAAGAGCATGGCAAAGTAGAGAAAAAGCAGGCCTGTTATGAAGGTGCCGAGCACGCCCGTCGTCTTATAGGCGGCGGTGCTGATAGCGATGCCCGCGTCTCCCGCCGCAAGGTACGGAAAGCGCGTCAGTTCTTCGCCGCCCGTAAGCCTGTTCAGGCCAAGAAGCAGCGACGCGAGCATGAATATGAAAAATGTCCCGCACCCCTGTTTTACGAGGCCCGACATATCTTTGCGCAGTATCGTAAGCACGCTTACGTAAAGCAAAAACAGGATGGGGATTATCACGGCGCCGCCAGCCGACGAAAGCAGCGCGTGCGCGAGGAAGGCGCCGCCCTGTCCCGTCCACGGGGTGTAGAGCGCCGCTATGAGAAAGAGCAGGAAGAAAATGGTCAGCAGATTGGCTATCCTTCCGGCCCTCTGGAGATGTTGGAGTGATTCGCTGAACCGTTCTCTCATGGAGACGGAGGGTTCTTTTTGTTCCCTGCGTCTTCCCGCGCTTTTTTCTCTCATGCTTCGCTTCCCCCGACTGTGAGAGATTCAATTAGCATAGACGGCTGGCCGTCGGTCACAGGGACGCCCTGCCCTGATTTTCCGCAGACGCCCGGGTCCATGATGAGGTTGCCGCCAAGCGCCGCTATGTTCATCAGCGCCTCGGGGCCGTTGCCAGTTAGTATCGCGCCGCGCACAGGAGAGGTGACGCGCCCTTTTTCTATCAAATAGCCCTCTGTGACGTAAAAGACGAAATCGCCCGAGGTCGGGTCTACTTCGCCGCCGCCCATTTTTTTAACGTAGAGGCCGTTTTGCGCCATTGCAAGCATCTCCTCTAAACTTGCGGCCCCGGGAAGAAGGTAGGTGTTGCTCATGCGCGGCACTGGGATGTTGCGGTAAGATTCTCTGCGCCCGTTGCCCGTAAGAGGAAGGCCGTAGAGCTTATGCGAGAGCACGTCCGTCAGATACCCCTTCAATATCCCGTTTTCTATAAGCACCGTGCGCTGCGCTGGCGTGCCTTCGTCGTCAAAGCGGTAGGCGCCGTAAAGCCCTGGCATAGGCGCTTCGTCGAGCATCGTGACGCTTTCGTGCGCCACCTTTTCGCCTATGCGTCCGCGGTATACGGAATAATCTTTTTCAACGATGTCGGCCTCCAGCCCGTGTCCGCACGCTTCGTGCACGATGGTGCCCCCCGCCTCTCCCGCCATTATGACGTTCATGCGTCCGGCGGGACAAGGTTTTGCCTCAAGCATCAAAAGCGCGCGCCGCAGCGCGGTCATAGCTATTTCAAGCGGCGCGCTGCCGTGCCAGAAGCCCTCTTCGCCAAGCGACATGCACCGTCTTTCGGAGCCCGTCTGGAGCACGCCGTTTTTCTCCGCTATCACCTGCGCTGTGAACGAGGAATAGTATCTGGTGTCCTCGGCCGTCGTGCCGTCGGGTTTGATTACGACGACTCTTTTATGCGACACGGTGTATCGGTAGGAGCTTTGCCTTATAAAAGAGGATTCTTTTTTTAACCGGTCGTCCGTCTCGCGGAAAAAATCCGCCGCGGGCGGCGCTATCTGCTCCGCCGGCCCAAAAAGCGGCGCGGACGACGCCGTTATGCGAAACGGCGATCCGAAGGCAAATTCAGAGCATCTTGAAAACGAGCCAGCCACCGCCTCTTCAAGCAGGCCCGGCGCGTGCGCGTAAAAGGTGCGCCCGTTTGATATTATCCGGCTTCCAGCGCCGTCCGTAGCGGACGACGATATCTCGTCTATCTTTCCGTCCTCAAAATGTACGGAGTGTCCCTCTCCCTGCTGAAGGAAGACGTCTGCGTAGTCCGCGCCCTTTTTTAACGCCTTTTCTATGTTGTCGTGCAAAAATTGATAGTTCATTTTATCTCTCCCGTGTCAGTCGTTTCATTGCAAGAGGCAGGTTTGTCGTCCTCTTCTTCCGTTTTTTGTATTTCAAGGCCTTCGGCGCGCAGCGCGCCGACCAGCCCCATGAGGTCGCCGTAAAGTTCTTTTGGCGTGAAGATGGTGACTCGTCCCGCCTTCGCGTCGTCGGTGCGCAGAAAGCCCAGCCCCTCCGCCGCGTCTATTATCCAACTTATATAGTATATATCTTTTTGAGGCACAGTAAGGCGTACCTCGCATATTTCCGGTTTCATGATCCCGCCCGCCTCTTTTTTTCTATATTTTGCTTTGCAATATGTTCTTCGTAGGTCTTGCTGAAGAGATGATGTCCGTCGGCCGCCGCGAAGAAAAATAAATAGTCGCCCGACGTCGGATAGAGCGCGCCAAGCCAGGCGTCCTCACCGGGAACACATATAGGCGCCGGGGGAAAGCCGCTGTGTATGTATGTATTGTACGGCGATTTTATTTCAAGGTCTTTATAGGTAAGACGCCGTTTTTTTACGTTTTGCATCTCCCATGAATAGACTACGGTAGCGCAGGACTGCATCCTCATATTTTTTTCGAGGCGCTTTAAAAAAATTCCGGCAAGCACTGGGCGTTCCGCGGCTATGCGCGCCTCGCCCTCGACCATTGAGGCAAGTATCCCGCGCTCGAAGAGCCACGAACGCGACGCCTCCTTCGGCAGTTTTGTACCTACTTTTTTGTACCATTGTTCCGACGCTCTTTTTACAAACTCGGAGGCCGCCTCTTTGCCGGGCGAGATGAAATAGGTCTCGGGCAGCAGATATGCCGCGCGCAGCACTGTTTTTGCAGGGATCAGCTCAAGCACCGGAGGGTAGAAATTGGCGTCGTCCGCTAGCGCCTTTTCAAAGAGCGAGCCGCCCGCTTCGTCTGCGCCGAAAAGCTTTGCCGCTCGTTCAAAGGTCGAGCCTGGAATGAGCGTCACCTTGTTCACCACCGGCTTTGCGCGCAGCAGCTGCCGCACTACTCCAGCGGGCGAGCTTTTGCGCAGAGTGTAAAGCCCCGGCATCAGCCTGCGGTCTATACCGGCTGAGGCCATCTCGCGCGAAAGTCGCCGCGCGTCGTCCGTGACGCCCGCCTCAACTATCTGCCGCGCGGCCGCAGCCGCAGTAGCCCCGCTTGGAATGAGCACCTCATGTTTCGTCGTCCACTCGTCGGGAAGCTTGGGGTATGTATATGGTACGTAGAGGCATAAATAACAGAATGCCGAAATTGCCGTGATAAAAATAAAAAGGTCCTTCTTCGTGCCAAGCATCGACGCATCTCCTCAAGCTTAAAATCCTTGTTATTATATATTAAAAAGTGCTGACTGTGAGCGAATCAGAACAAAATCATGAAAATGAGCCGACTGTATTGACATTAAAAAATCTTAGCTGTATAAATGTAAACTAATTTAAGCTGGAGAGGGAAGGAACGCCGCGTGAAACAGATTTTGAACACATCAGCATCTTCGTCATCGTCGTCAGCCTGCGAAAGTTCATCTTTCGGCGGCTCGCAGCGCCGCTGTCCTTCTCAAAGCGAAAATCCGAATTGCTGAATCGGCAAGCCTGAGGTTATTTACGGAAGACGTTTTGAGATCGGAAGTATTCTTTCGGTCTCTTTTTTATTATTCCATTGATTTATAAGAGGGAGGTTTTATCTTTGAAAAAATATCTGCTCACTCCGGGGCCAGTCGAAGTTCCGCCAGAAGTTTTACAGGCCGCTGGCAGGCCGCTCATAAGCCACCGGTGTGAAGAGTTCTCCGAGCTTTTCAGGCGTATAGAAGAAAAGCTGCACCAGCTTTTTGAGAGCGCGTCGCCCGTGGTCATACTGCCCTCATCGGGTACAGGAGCGCTTGAATGCGCCGCCGTAAATTTTCTGAGCGAAAAAGACAAGTTCATCTCGCTCTCCTGCGGCGCCTTTGGCGACCGTTTTCGCGAGATAGCGGAACGCACCGGCGCGCGCGGCCTCTACGCTGATTTTGAGCCGGGCACCGCCCCCGACGCGGCAAGCGCGGCCCAGCTGGTTTACGACAACCCAGAGGCCGCTGCCATCCTCATTACGCACAACGAGACCTCGACCGGCGTCACCGCACAGCTTGAAGAGATAATATCCGCGCTGCCGCGCACAGAATCTTCCCCTCTTGTCATAGTGGACGGCGTGAGTTCCGTGGGCGCTATAGAATGCCTGCCGGAAAAATGGGGCGTAGACGTGCTCTGCACCGCATCGCAAAAGGGACTGATGACGCCTCCCGGGCTTGGCTTCGTCTGGCTTTCAAAGAGGGCGCTGGAAAGACTATCTTTGAGGCGCTCGCCGAGCTATTATTTTGATTTGAAGCTGCACCTTAAAAACATGACGGCCAAATCATTCGCAAACCCCTACACGCCGCCGGTATCGCTCTATTTTGCGCTTGACGCCGCGCTTGATCTGATATTGAAGGACGGAAAAGAGGCGTGGTTCTCAAAACGTAAAAAATACGCGCGCGCCTTCGCGGCGGCGCTAGAGGCGGCGGGCTTTGAGCTTTTCGTAAAGGACCCCGCGCTTCGTTCTCCGGGCCTTACGGCCTTCTTTCTGAAAGACGGGCAAAACGAGGCTTTCCGAAGCCGGCTTTCCGCGCTTGGAGTGACCACCGCCGGAGGTCAGGGCGCGCTTTCCGCTAAACTGGTGCGAGCCGCCCATTACAGCGACTGGGGCGAGCGCGAGCTTTCAGAAATAATATTTGCCATGTGCGCCGCAAACGAAACCGACGCCGCCTGCCCGCTTAAAAAGGCGCTTGATCTGTTTGGCGCGTGATTTCGTGATAATATTTTATATTTATAAAAAGAACATGACAGAGGGGACGAATATATAATATGGAACCTGATAAAAAATGGAAGATACTTGTCACGGAAAAGGTCGGCGACGCGGGCCTTGAAATATTAAAGGCGGCGCAGGACGTAGAGCTTGAGATCGAGCTGGGACTGTCCGAAGAAGAGCTGTTGGAAAAATTAAGCTGCGTTGACGCCGTTCTTACGCGCAGCGGCACCTCAATGGACGCAGCGAAAATAGCGGCCGCGCCGAACCTCAAAGTGATAGGCCGCGCGGGCGTAGGCGTCGACAACATAGACCTCCCCGCCGCCAGCCGAAGCGGCATCATCGTCATAAACGCACCGAGCGGAAACACTCTCGCCGCGACGGAGCTTACGATGGCCAATATGCTCGCAGTCGTGCGCCGCGTTCCTCAGGCCTGCACCTCCCTGCACAACGGAAAATGGGACAGAAGCCGTTTCACCGGACGTCAGTTGAGCGGAAAAAAACTGCTCATCATAGGGCTGGGCAGAATTGGCAGTGAAGTGGCAAAGCGCGCTCGCGCTTTTGGCATGGAGATAATAGCCTACGACCCGTACATCCCAAAGAAAAAGGCCGATTTGCTGCACGCTGAGCTTATGTCCGACCTTGAAGGCGCAGTCTCCCTCGCCGACGTTGTGACGATACACACGCCGCTCACAAAAGAAACGGCCAATATGATAGACGCCGACATGCTGCGCGCCTTCAAGCACGGCGCCTATTTTGTCAACTGCGCGCGCGGCGGCATAGTGGAAGAGGCGGCCGTAGCCGACGCGGTGCGCGAAGGTCGGCTTGCGGGCTTTGCCACCGACGTATATACCGCAGAACCGCTGCCGGCAAATCATCCGTTCCTTGCGGACGACATAGCCGATAAAATAGTGATAACGCCGCACATCGGCGCGAACACGGAGGAGGCGCAGGAGGAGGTCTCCCGCATCGCCGCGACAAATATGCTCCAGGTGCTTCGCGGCGAGCCGTATCTGCACGCCGTAAACCTTCCGTTCATGGAGCAGACGCTCAACGCCGACCAGCGCATGTATTTGAACCTTTCCCGCAAGATAGGAGTGCTCGCCTCAAAGCTTGCGCAGGTGCGCGGCTCCGCCGCGCATAAGTGCCGCGTCACGCTGCGCGGCTCGCTCTTCGACGACGAAGAAAAGCGCGTTGCAAACCAGCTTCGACCTTACACCATCGCGGTGCTGAAAGGAATGCTTGAAGTGAGCATCGGCTCCTCCGTCACCTACATGATAGCGCCGCTGCTTGCCAAAGACCGCCAGATATCCGTGGACGAGAGCTACGGCGAGGCCGTCACCTATAAAAATACGATAGAGGTCGAGCTTGAGACAGAAAAAGGCAGCGTCTCACTGCTTGCTACAATCACGGAAGAGGGCCGTCACCGCATCGTGCGTGTAAACGACTATTGGGTGGACTTCGTACCGACGGGCAAACTGCTCATCTTCCAGAACCACGACCGCCCCGGCGTCATAGGCAAGATAGGAAGCGTTTTGGGCGCAGCCGGCGTCAACATCGCGAACTTCGCGCTCGGCCGCAAAGAGGGCAGCGGACTTGCGCTTGGCGCGCTTGAAATAGACGGCGATACAGACGACAGGCTCATGGAAGACCTTATCAAAAACGGCGACATGGTCTGGGTGGCCGCCGTAGACTTTACAAAGGCGGGCTAAGAGATGCGGTTCTTTGTCATCAGGCACGGAGAAACGGCGTGGAATGTCGAAGGGCGCTTTCAGGGCCAGAAGGACATCCCTTTAAATGAAAAGGGACTTGCTCAGGCGAAACTTCTGGGCGAAAGGCTAGCTGGACACGCATTTTCGGCCGTCGTCACGAGCCCGCTAAAAAGAGCCTCTGTCACAGCTCTTGAAGCGAGCGCACACTGCCCAAAATGTGAATTTATCGAAGACGTCCGGCTCACGGAGATAAACCACGGGAACTGGGAGGGCGCGCTTGCCGACGAGATAGCCGAAAAATGGCCGCAAGAGCTGCGCACGTGGCACAGCTTGCCGCACCTTGTCACGATGCCCGGCGCGGGCGGAGAGTCGCTTGCCGACGTGCAGAAAAGGGCGCTGCCAGCCGTGCTGGAGATGAGCGCGAAATATGACGGAGACGTGCTGCTTGCCTCGCACGACGCCGTCATCAAGGCGCTGCTCTGCTATTGGCTCGACGCGCCGCTTTCAAGCTTTTTCAGGATACAGGTGCCGAACTGCAGCGTCACGGTCGTTGAAGTAAAAGAGGGCGCCGCTCCCAGGCTTTTGCTTATGGGAGACGCTGCGCATCTTGGTGACGCCTTTGAGCGCCCCGAACAAAAGGGATTGTAGTATAATAACGGCATAAATTAAGTTAATAAGCGAGTGATAATGATGCTGGGAGCTCTTATTGGAGACATTATTGGTTCTGTATATGAATTTTTGCCGACGAAATCCAAAGATATAGAATTTATATCGGAGAAGAGCCGTTTCACCGATGATTCTATCCTTTCCGTCGCCGTTGCCGACGCGATACTCCACGGATATGACTACGCTCCCGTCTTAAAATACTGGGGGCGCTGCTATCCAAGGGCCGGATATGGGAAGAAGTTCTATCAGTGGTGCGTATCAGACAAAGACACGTTGGGCGAGAGCTTCGGAAACGGATCTGCCATGAGGGTCTCTCCGGTCGGCTGGTCCTGCGACTCGCTCGAAGAGGTCTTGAAAGAGGCAAAAAAAAGCGCCGCGCCGAGCCACAGCCACCCCGAGGGGATAAAGGGGGCGCAGGCCGTAGCCTCTGCCGTCTATATTGCAAGAAACGGCGGCGGAAAAGCCGAGATCAAAAAATATGTGCAGGAACAGTTCGGATATGACCTGGGCCGCACAATGGACGAAATACGCCCGCACTATAAGTTTGACGCGACCTGCCCCGGAAGCGTGCCGGAGGCGCTGATAGCCTTCCTTGAGTCCGACTCGTTTGAAGACGCGGTCTGCGGCGCGGTCTCTTTAGGCGGCGACGCTGATACTCAGGCCTGCATAGCGGGAGCGGTCGCCGAAGCCTTTTACGGCACAGTCTCGAAGCGCTGGGTGGCGATGCTCAAGATACTGCTTCCTCAGGACGCCGTGCGCGTCACGGACCAGTTCAACAAAAAATTCATGGATTCAAGATACAACTTCTTCTGCTGCGGCAAAGAATCACAAGAGGGGCGCCAAGCCGCGGGCGGACTTTCCTACGACCTGATGAAGCTTGAGCCGTCAAAATGCCGCTGGTGGGTCAAGGAGCCGGGCACCGAGGATGAAGTGTGGGCCTTCGCCGTACAGGACGAAAAAAGTTCCGGCGTCTGCGTCTACTTCTCCACCGACGACCCGATAATCTTCGACAGGCTTTGCTACGCCTCTTTTGAAGACGCCTTCATCGCGCTGAACAGAAACGGCTTTGACCTGCACTTTGAAAATTACGAAGAAGGCGACAACAGAAACGTGCTGTACGAAGTGGCCGCGCCGTTTCGGAGGTTCAACATCGAAGAACACCCGATCTTCTCAACGGGCAAACACTGGATATAAATAAAAAGATAAATATAAATAAAGACCATACTCCGGCCGAAAGCGCAGCTTTCGGCCGGAGCTTTTTGCGGCGCGCCGTTCGTTTGCGATAAAACGAAGACGGCTAACGATAAGGGCCGAATTTTTTTACGAAAAAGCGCGCGCCTCTATCAAAGGGGCCGCAAATTAACGCTCCCCGCCAATTAAAACAAAGTTTTTACTGACTCCGCTATTAGAGAAAACTACCTGTGTTCTTTATATCTCTTGCTGTATAAATATAACCAGGCAATAAAACATATAACTAAACGGAGGAATCACAAATGAAGAAATTTGGAGCGGCAATTGCAGTTGTAGTCCTGACGGCAGTAGTAATGGTGGGAACGGCCATGGCGGCTGATGCGGCCACCTATCCCCTTAAGAAGATATCACCGCAGGAAGTTGCGGTCCTTATTGAAACACAGCGCCCGATAGCGATCATCGACGTTCGCTCACTGCCCGAGTTCATGACGGGACACATCCCGGCGGCAATATCCATTCCTATGGCTGTTTTGGCCGACGCTATGACCCACTCGATGATCCCCGACGAGAATAAGGTGATCATAGTCTACGGCGCAAGCGAGAAGATAAGCCAGCAGGCGGGACAGATGCTCTGCGACTTCGGCTATAAGAATGTCTATCGCCTCGTCAGCTTCGCCAACTGGAATGGCAAAGTTGAGAGCGTAAAGTAAGACAAAATATCGCACTTAATATACTAAAGCGGAAAGAGCGTCTAAAAATGGGCTTCGCCGATATGCGCGAAGCCTATTTTTTTACCGGGATATTTCCGGCAAAAAGCAGGCGGAAAGTCTCATGTGTTTTTAGGTAAAAATCTTGATTATTTATTATTAAGCTATACAATTATCCCAGATTTTAATTCTGGAGGTAATGTTATGGAACTTAAAGGAAGCAAGACGGAAAAGAACCTGTGGGAAGCTTTCGCCGGCGAATCCATGGCGCGCAACAAGTACACCTATTTCGCGTCGGCCGCTAAAAAGGCCGGCTATGAACAGATATCGGCAATCTTCCATGAGACAGCCGAGAACGAAAAAGAGCACGCGAAGCTGCATTTCAAGGCGCTTTCCGGCATAAGCTCCGATACTATCACCAACCTTCTTGCGGCCGCCGCGGGAGAAAACGAAGAATGGTCTGATATGTACCCCCGCATGGCGAAAGAGGCCCGCGAAGAGGGCTTCAACGAGCTTGCCGTAATGTTTGAGAACATAGCGAAGGTAGAGGCCGAGCACGAGAAGCGTTACAGGGCGCTTGCAAAGAACATAGAAGAGGGCACAGTATTTGCCAAAGGCGGCAAACTCTTCTGGAAGTGCCGCAACTGCGGAGCCATCTTCGAACTGGACAAGGCTCCTGAGAAGTGCCCCGTCTGCCAGCATCCGCAGTCATACTTCGAGGTTCAGTCAAAGAACTGGTAGGCAAAGACGGTCATATAAATAAAAGAGAGGCCCGGAGGCGGAAAGTTCGCCGTTCGGGCCTCCATTTGCAGTTTTGCCGGTAAAAAATCAGCCTCTGCGCGCCGCCGCGTTTTTCTCTCTCATCGTCTTTAGCAGGTTTCTGAACTCCACCGCGAAAAGCGTCACAGTAGTTATCACGGCGAGAGTGTCGGCTATCGGTTCTGCGAGAAAGACCGCCATCACCTTGTCCTTAAAAAATAACGGCAGGATGTAAATGAGCGGTATGAGCACGATCACCTTCCTGAACAGCGCAAGAAAGGTCGAAGTCTTTGCGTTGCCAAGCGCGATGAAGGTCTGCTGACAGGCGAACTGCGCGCCGAGCAGCAGGCTGGTCGCCATGTATATGCGAAGCGCCCAGACAGAGATCTTTGTAAGCGCCGGGTCGTTTGTAAATATCGAGGTAAAAAGCAGCGGAAAGGCCATTATCAAAACCCAGAGCACAAACGAATAGATCATGCAGCACAAAAGCAGCAGATTGAAGGTCTTCTTAACGCGTTCCGGGTTGTTTGCGCCGTAATTGTAACTGACGATGGGCTGCGCTCCCTGTGTAAAGCCGATCTGCGGCAGCATCGCAAACTGCATGACGCCGGCCAGTATCGTCATGGCGCCCACGGCGAGGTCTCCCCCGTAGCGCAGCAGCGAGGAATAAAAACACAGCACGAGCACGCTCTCAGTGGCCTGCATGATGAACGGCGCCACCCCCAGCGCAACGGCCGGCAGCAGCACGCTCAGGCTTATGCGAAAGTTCGAGAGCCTCAGCCTCAGCACCGTATGCTTTCCCATCAGGAAGGCAAGCACCCACAGCGCCGAGACACCCTGCGAAATGACCGTGGCTAGCGCGGCGCCGCGCACGCCCATGTCAAACAAAAAAATGAATATCGGGTCAAGTATGATGTTGCAGACCGCGCCGATGACCACCGTCATCATGCTCACTCTGGAAAAGCCCTGCGCCGCGATGAAGGCGTTCATCCCAAGCGTGAGCTGGACAAAGAGCGTTCCCGCGGCGTATATGGCTATATAGGACATAGCGTACGGAAGCGTGTTTTCGCTCGCTCCAAATAGCATCAAAAGAGGCCTTTGAAAAAACAAAACGGACGGAGTGAGTATCATTGCTGTGACTGCAAGCGCGCAGCAGCAGTTTCCAAGTATTTTTTCCGCGTCCTTGTTGTTGCCGCTTCCCATCATGATGCTCGCGCGCGGAGCGCCTCCCATTCCGGCGAGCGCCGCGAACGCAGATACTATCATGATGACCGGAAAACAGATGCCGACGCCTGTCAGCGCCGCCGCTCCTACCTTCGGGATATGACCGATGTACATGCGGTCTACCATATTATACAGAGCATTTACCACCTGTGACGTGATGGCCGGCAGCGCCAGCATGAAGAACAGTTTGCCTATCTTTTCTTTTCCTAGATCCACTTCTTTTGATACGTTCATCGCTTTGGTTCCCCCCATAACGCCCATGCAGGGGCGCGCCACCTCTATTATATATTGAATTTAGGCATAATACCGCAGGTGACGGCAAAAAGGCTAAGATATGAAAGTATCATAGTTTGGTGAAGTTGCCAGAGAAAAATTGCCAGATTTATTCTCGTATTATATAGAGGGGACCCCTTTTTTCCACCTTTCCCAGTTGCCAACTATCTCACTGACAAGGGGAGCCGCTGCTCTGTAGTTATTTATCACCCCTATGGCGAATGCCCCACTGCTTTCTTTCGTGCCGCCCTGCGGCGCGCTGTCATAATTGGTGACTGCGCGGATGACGGCTAGTCTGTCTATGTGGCGGCTCTGTTTCAGCACATACGCAATGGCGTTGTCTTCGCTCTGCAAAGCGCCGTAACGTCCGGCTTTCTCGTTGCGGCAGAGTTTTTCCGCCGTCTGTGAAAAAATTTCTCCCTGACCGCCCGAAAAGCTTGTAACTGTCGCTGCTCTGTATATAAACGGGTGAAGCTGCGCCGTCGGCGTCTTATATTGTTTTCTGTATTTTGCGGCTTTTGGGTGATCCGTAAATTTAGTCTTCTCGTTGAGTCGTATGGACCAGCGCACAAGTTGGTCGTTCAGCTTAAAGATGCTTCCCGCTTTCACGGTCTTTATCGTCCGTTTTCCATTTTTAGACGTGACTGCACGGTAGTCGCTGTCCAGCGCCCAGTCTGCAACACAGACTGAGCCTGTGGAGGCCGTTTTTGGAGAAACTCTCGCCTCCCCCGTTACTATGAAATAGGTTTCGCAAAAGTCAAAGCGCGCGTCTTTTAAAAGCGCCGAAAGCGAGCTCACCGTTTTGCTCTTGCCCGCCTCAACGCTCATGAAAGCGAGGCCGTCTTTTATGTAAACGTATGAGTTTGTTTTACGTATGCGGTAATATTCCGCGTCGGAAAAGTTTTTGTCATACCAGCGCTTGATTTCAAGAGAATATTTGAGCGGGACGCGCGCCACGTCCTTCATGTCATAAAAGGTGAGCACCATGACCTTTACCGGAATAGCTCCTGCCTCCGCGGAGGCGCTAAACAAACAAAAAATAAACAGAAGCAGCGTTATCGCCGCGGTTTTTATCCTCATCAAACCACTCCAAACCACCTGCCGGAAGCCGGCAAATTTAGATTTGGAGAGTATATCATCAACTGCCGAATCAATTTTAGGTAGGATTACGTAAATGCTCTTTATTGCGTCAAATAGTTATTAAAATAAAAAAACAACGCCGGTCGTTTTAAATCAGAAACCAAAACGGCCGACGTTGTTTATAAATTGCTTAATGGAGCGTTTGCTGCAGGAAGAGAGTGACTAGCCCAGCGCCTCTTCCATTTTTGCCGCGGTCTTTACGGAGTAGTCGGCAATTTCGGCGAGCGCCTTTTTCATGCGCTCGCCGCACTGTGCGGCGAAGGCTTCGTCTTTTACTCCGGGGAGGTTGATGCGGACGTTGTATGAGGCGGCTTTGCCTGCGGCGTCGGCGAGCAGCGCAGCGCTTCCGGCGTCGCTTGCGGCGTTCGGGTTGCCGAAAGAGGCCGCTTCAAAAGCGAGCTTCGCGGCTTCTGCGCAGGTCTCAAGCGTAAGCAGGGGAACCTCCGTCGCCGTCTTTGTGGCCTCTGCCATCGCGGTCTTTCTTGCCGCCTTTTCTTCGTCTGTGTCTTTGGGCATCTTCATTGCCGCCATGAAGACGTTGAAGGACTCTGTGTCGTCGTTCATCAGTTTCACGAAGTCGGCGCGCAGCTTCTCGCTTGCGTCGAAGACCTGCTGCATCGTATCCCAGTTGTCCTTGTATTTTTCTTTGCCTATCGTGAGGTTCCCCACCATTGAAGTGAGGCCTGAGGCGAGTGAGCCGCAGAGCGCGGCTACGCTTCCGCCGCCGGGGGCCGGCGAGTTTGAGGCAAGTTCATCTATAAATGCTCCGACTGTCATTTCTTCAAATTTCATTTTCATGCTCCCTTTCTTTTAAAATGACGGACGGAAAAGTCCGCCGCTTTAGCAAATTTATCCGTCCGTCAATTTGTCTTATAATGGTAATAATGTTACTTTGTCGTCTTTACGAGCTCCGTCAAGTATTCTTCGTCAGCAATATATGGGAGCGTGATGTGGCCGTCGCTGCGTTTTGCGTTGAAGGTCTCTACCGTTTCGATGGCGTGGTCGTTACGCGCCCAGGCGCGGCGCGCGACTCCGCTCATGACGTCCCAGCTCATTGACTCAAGTATGGTGCGGTCTATTCTCTCGCTTCCGTCAAGGACGAGGCCGAAGCCGCCGTTGATTGATTTGCCGGTGCCTACTCCGCCGCCGTTGTGCAGCGCTACGAGGCTCATGCCGCGTGCGCAGTTTCCAGCGAAGCAGTGGATGGCCATTTCGCCCATGATGTTGCTTCCGTCTTTGATGTTTGATGTCTCACGGAAGGGCGAGTCTGTGCCGGATACGTCGTGGTGGTCGCGGCCGATCATTACGGGGCCGATCTCGCCATTTCTCACCATTTCGTTGAATTTGAGAGCTATCTTCATGCGGCCCTCTTCATCCTGATAGAGGATGCGGCACTGTGTGCCTACTACGAGCTGGTTCTTCTCGGCGTCGCGGATCCAGACCCAGTTGTCGTGGTCCTGGAAACGGCGCTTCGGGTCGATGCAGTCCATAGCGGCCATGTCGGTCTTTTTGAGATCCTCGGGGTCGCGGGAGAGGCAGCACCAGCGGAAGGGGCCGTAGCCGTAGTCAAAGAGCAGCGGGCCCATTATATCTTCTACGTATGAGGGGAAGATGAAGCCTTCAAAGGTGTTTTCGCCGTTCAGCGCTATTTCTTTCACGCCAGCGTCGAAGACCGCGCGCATGAAGGCGTTGCCGTAGTCGAAGAAGTATGTGCCCCTCGCAGCGAGAGCCTTGACGAGTTCAAAATGCTTTTTCAGCGACTTGTCTACGAGACGTTTGAATTCTTCTTTGTCTTCGCCGAGGAGGCGCGTCCTCTCTTCAAATGAGACGCCCTGCGGGCAGTAGCCGCCGTCGTATACGGCGTGGCAGGAGGTCTGGTCGGAGAGAAGTTCGACCTTCTTGTCGTGGTCAAGCGCGTACTGGAGCAGGTCCACGATGTTGCCTTCGTAGGCTATCGAGAGCGCTTCGCCCGCGGCCATCGCCTCTTCGGCCCATTTGAAGGCCTCCGCGAGGTCCGTCGTTCTTTTGCTGACCCAGCCCTGGCTGTGGCGCGTATCAATGCGTGACGGGTCTACCTCGGCTATTATCGAGGCTGCTCCCGCGATGTCCGCGGCCTTGGGCTGCGCGCCGCTCATGCCGCCCAGTCCAGAGGAGATGAAGAGATGTCCCGCGAGGCCCTTGCCTTCTGGAAGATGGAACATCTTGCGGCCGGCGTTGAGCAGCGTGTTGTATGTTCCGTGAACGATGCCCTGAGGCCCGATGTACATCCAGCCGCCGGCTGTCATCTGTCCGTAGTTCGCGACGCCAAGAGCGGTCGCGCGGCGGAAGTTTTCGGGGTCGTCAAAGAGGCCGACCATCAGTCCGTTTGTGAGGATGACGCGCGGAGCGGAGGGATGCGAGCGGAAGAGTCCGAGCGGATGCCCCGACTGTACTACCAGCGTTTGGTCCGCTGTGAGCACTTCAAGATACTTTTTGATGAGGAGGTACTGCATCCAGTTCTGACATACCTGCCCCGTCTCGCCGTATGTGACCAGCTCGTAGGGATAGAGGGCCACGTCGAAGTCGAGGTTGTTTTCGATCATTACCTGGAAGGCCTTGCCTTCGGTGCATTTGCCCTTGTATTCGTCAATAGGCTTTCCGTAAAGTTTACCGGCGGGACGGAAGCGATAACCATAGATGCGTCCGTGTTCCTTGTATTCTTCGAGGAACTCGGGGGCGAGCTCTTTATGGTATTCTTCGGGGATATAGCGGAGGGCGTTCTTAAGAGCAAGCACCACCTCTTTGTCGTTAAGTACCTGGCCGCGGTTCGGCGCTCTTCTTATTCCAGGCTCAAACTCCGGCTTCTTTGGAAGTCCGTTCGGAAATTCCAGTCTTAGTTCTAATGCCTTTCCTGATGCATCATGCATTTCTGTCAGCTCCATTCTTTTTTGATATATCAAAAAATTATTTCTTGACGTAGACGATTTTCATACTATACTAATTGTAGCGCAAAGATTTAGGATTGAAAAGTATTAAAGTGCGAAAGCATCAAATTTCCATAAAATTTCCAGAGGTTTCATTGACCAGAGGTTTTAAATTTCTTGAGTAATTATAACATGCTTGAAAAAAAGATTCCACAATAAGTAAATAAATTTAAGGAGGAGTATTTTATGTCAACGGTAGTGCTCAACGGTAAATCACTGACCCTTCAGGATGTAGTCAACGTAGCGCGCAAAGGTTATAAGATAGAGATAGCGCCGGAGGCCAAAGAACAGATCAAGGAATGCGCTCAGGCAGTCCTCAACTGGGTGCAGGAAGGCCGCGTCGTATACGGCATCACAACTGGCTTCGGCGACCTTGCCTCCGTCAGCATCCCTGAGGACAAGTGCCGCACGCTTCAGGAGAACCTGCTTCTTTCGCACGCCTGCGGCATGGGCGAACCATACGCCGAAGACGTCGTCCGCGCGATTATGCTTCTTCGCATCAACACCCTCTCACGCGGTTATTCCGGAATCAGCCTCAACACGCTCCAGCAGATGGTGGACTATCTCAATAAAGGCATCATTCCAGTCGTTCCTACACAGGGTTCCGTCGGCGCAAGCGGCGACCTCTGCCCTCTTTCACATATCGCCATCACCCTGATAGGACACGGCGACGTCTTCTACAAGGGCGAGCGTATGCACGTCACGGAAGCTCTGAAAAAAGAGGGCATGACGCCGGTACAGCTCCAGCCCAAAGAGGGCCTCGCGCTGAACAACGGCACAACTGTCATGAACGCGGTCGCCGCGCTTTGCGTGGCTGACGCGGAGATCATGATGAAGAACGCCGACATCGCGGCCTCAATGTCCGCGGAAGCGCTCCACGCCGTGCCCTACGCATTCGACAAGAGAACGCACGAGCTTCGTCCGCACGTCGGACAGGGCGTCGTTGCGGAGAATATGCGCCGCCTCATCGAAGGCAGCGAGATAGTCGAACATTTCAAGAAAGACCGCGTACAGGACGCCTACTCGCTGCGCTGCCTGCCGCAGGTCAACGGCTCATGCCGCGACGCTCTGGGCTACGTAAAAGAGAAGGTCGAAATAGAGATAAACTCCGTTACGGACAACCCGATAGTCTTCTTTAAGGACGGCGACGTCATAAGCGGCGGCAACTTCCACGGCGAGCCTCTTGCCATGGTGATGGACTTCTTCGGCATTGCAGTCGCGGAATTTGCGAGCATAGCGGAACGCCGCGTGGCGCGCATGGTTGACCATAAGCTTTCCGACCTGCCCCCGTTCCTCGTCTCCGACAGCGGCGTCAACAGCGGCTTCATGATCCCGCAGTACACGGCGGCGGCTCTCGTCTCTGAGAACAAAGTGCTCGCGCATCCCTCGGTCGTCGATTCCATCCCGACTTCCGCAAACCAGGAGGACCACGTTTCCATGGGCGGCTACAGCGCGCGCAAGGCACGCCAGATATTGGACAACACAAACAAGGTCATAGCTATCGAGTACGTCAACGCGGCTCAGGGAATGGACTTCCGCGCCCCGCTGAAACCGGGCAAAGGCTCAGAGGCCGCCTTCAAAGAATTCCGCAAACATATCCCCTTCTACGAAAAGGACCAGTACATGCAGCCGCTTCTTCTGAAGTCGCTTGAACTTGTCGAGGCCGGGACCATCGTAGAGGCGGTCGAGGAAAAGATCGGCGCGCTTAAATAGACGTTAGTTTTACGCGGACGTGATAATATATCAATAGAAAAATCTACCGCCGGTGAGGCGCGCCGGGAATGGCGTGTTTTGCCGGCGGCATATTAAGAAAGGCAGGAGTTTTTAGATGGCAATGCAGTTGATAGAATGTGTCCCCAATTTCAGTGAGGGCAGAAGACAGAACGTTATTGACGAAATAGTGAACTGCTTTAAGGGCAAACGCGGAGTGTACCTTCTTGATCACCGCGCGGACGAGGATCACAACCGTCTCGTGATCAGCCTTGTAGGAGCGCCGGGCCCCATTCAGGACGCCCTCATCGAAGCGGCTAAGATCGCGGAGAAAAATATAGATATGAACGCGCATCAGGGCGGACATCCGCGCATCGGCGCGGTGGACGTCGTTCCGTTCACTCCCATCAAAGGCATCTCAATGGAAGAGTGCATCAAGCTCGCGCATGATTTCGGCGAACGTTATTACAAAGAAACAGGCATCCCCGTCTATTTCTACGAGGACGCCGCGCGTATCCCTGAGAGAAAACGCCTTGAAGTGATCCGCAAGGGTCAGTACGAGGTGCTCAAAGACGAAGCGAAGACCAATCCCGACCGCAAGCCCGATGTAGGCGAAGCCAGCCTCCACGCGACAGCCGGCGCCACGGTCATCGGCGCGCGCAAGTTCCTCGTAGCCTACAACGTCAATCTCAACACGCCGGACGTCAACATCGCCAAGAACATCGCAAAGGCCGTCCGCTCGTCGTCAGGCGGCTTTAGCTGCGTGAAGGGCATCGGGCTTGCGCTTGAAGAGCGCGGCATCACACAGGTGAGCATGAACCTCGTCGACTATGAAAAGAACTCCCTCTACAGAGTGCTTGAAACGATACGCATGGAAGCAAAGCGCTACGGCGTCGAAGTGCTTGAGACAGAAGTCTACGGCATGATCCCCGTAAACGCGATACTTGAAAGCGCCGCCTACTATTTGCAGATCGCTGGCTTCGACCCGGAGCAGGTGCTTGAGCTCCGTCTTCTTGAGCTTATGGGAGAAAAGGCTGAATAGCATGAAAAAACTTTACAGGAACATGCGGCTGTTCACTCCTGTAGACAACGGCAAGCCCTTGGCCGGAGCGGAACAGTCGAAAGTAAAAGAGATAAAGAATGCCGCTATGCTGGTCTCAAACGGCCTCATCGAAAAGGTCGGCCCAGAGGAAGAGGTGCTTAAAGGCCTCGACCGCGCTGAGATATGCTTTGAAAAGGATTTCGGCGGAGCCTGCGTCATTCCCGGCTTCGTCGACCCGCACACCCACCTCTGCTTTGCGAAGCGCCGCGAAGATGAGTTCGGTATGCGCCTCGCCGGACGTCCCTACCTTGAGATACTCAAAGCTGGCGGCGGCATCCTGGCCTCCGTCAACGCGGTGAAGGCGGCGACAGAAGAGGAGCTTTTCAACGCTACTAAGCGTCTTGCCATGTCGGCTCTCAAAAAGGGAACTACGACCATTGAGATAAAGAGCGGCTACGGACTTTCGCTTGACCTTGAGCTTAAGATGCTTGAAGTCATCAAAAGAATCGGCGCAGAGACTCCGCTTGACGTCATTCCGACCTTCATGGGAGCGCACGCCGTGCCGCAGGCATACAAAGACTGCCCAGATAAATTCCTGGACGAGGTGCTTGTAAACGAGATGCTGCCCAAAGTGAAGGCGCAGGGCATAGCGGAATTCTGCGACGTCTTCTGCGAAGAGGGTGTATTCTCCGTAGATCAGAGCCGCAGACTGCTTACGGCCGCGAAGGCTCTTGGCTTCGACACGAAGATACACGCGGACGAAGTGCACGACACCGGCGGCGCTGGCCTCGCGGCTGAACTTGCCACAAGATCCGCAGAACATCTTCTTGCGGCGAGCGAGGAAAATCTTCGCGCTATGGGCAAGGCCGGAACGATAGCGGTGCTCTTGCCAGCTACGGCCTACAGCCTCAAGAAGCCCTATGCCAAGGGCCGCGATATGGTGGACTGGGGAGTGCCTGTAGCTATGGCTACGGACTGCAACCCCGGCTCCTGCTTCTGCGAATCAGTGCCGTTCATCTTCGGCCTCGGCGTAATGAACATGGACCTCTCCGTTGAGGAGGCGCTTGTGGCCACCACGCTGAACGCGGCCTACGCGGTCAACCGCGCCTCAAAGGTCGGCAGCCTCGAAGCCGGAAAACAGGCGGACTTCCTCGTCCTTGACGGAGCCGCGCCCACGACGCTCGCCTACCACGCAGGCAGCACCTCCGTCGAAGAGGTCTACAAGCTCGGAGAAAAAGTGGCGTAACGATTTTTTAATAATCGTTTGCAAAAAGTAAACCAACATTGTCCCGTCGCGAGATAATTTTCGCGGCGGGCTTTTTGTTGTGGTTCGGCGATGAAAAAGCTGTTACAATTACGTAAGAAATATATACTATACGGAGGAATCGAGATGAAAAAAAGCACCCTTTTTACGCTTATAGCCTCTCTTCTGTTCTTTATAGCCACGGAGGCGAGGGCTGACGCGGCGCGGCTTTTATCTATGGAGCTTCTTGGAGGAGTCATCCAGAATGTCTCAACGGATTGTTACAGTTATGTTCCTAACCACAACATCCCGCTGAGCGAAGCAGTTATCTATAAGGTGAATCAAGCTGTACGCGAACGCGTCGGCTTTGTCGCAGACGGAAATACGCGGCTTGTCCTAAGGATTAAATCCTCTGCTCCAGGGACGGTGCGCCTTTCCCCCGAATCTTCGCTTCCAGCTGGCGTGGTGCTGGAAAATACGGATAGAAGCGCCGCGGGAGAGACTCTATCGCTGCCGCTTCAGGAGGCTGCGCCCGGGATATATCAGGCAAGCGCCGTCATAACCGCGCCGGAGGCGTGGCCGGGGAGCGCCTCTCAGGAATATTTCTCATTTACCGTAAAGGCGTCGCTTGATGATGAGGCGCTAAGCAAAGAAATTCGCATATATCGCGCCCCCGTCGTTCTCATCCACGGTATATGGTCGGACGGCGAGACGTTTGGCGATGTTGTGGCGCCGGGTACTCTTGCCGGCGAACTCTACGCCGCGTGGAAGAAAGAGAGCATGGAGGGGCGCAGGGCGCAGGTGGGATATTTCGAGTATCCCGGCGACAAGGGGCCTTCAGAGGTGCTTCCCGTCAGTTCTGATGTTTTTTACCGTTCTATAGAGAACATGATACGCGACCTGCGTATGAAGAAGATAGAGGCGACTCGTGTCGACCTTGTGGGACACAGCCTTGGCGGCTTGATGATAAGGAAGTTTTGTATCAACAGATATTACAGAAACAATCAGAACTACAATCAGGGCGCTGTGCGCAGAATCGTAATGCTGGCCACTCCGAACACCGGCGCGGGCATAGCCTCCTTCGTCACCGCGGATACAGAATGGCTAAGCGACAAGACGCTTGATAGCTCCCCAGATTACAAAGAGAAAATGACGAAGGTATATGACCTTCTTGGTGAATTAGGCCTGAACGTTAGAGGAAGCGCAATAAAGGACCTCGCAATAAACAGCCCTGAGCTCAGGCTCCTTAACGACAACCTGCCCGCGGGCCTTCCGCTGTATAGAATAGCCGGCAATACTGGCAGAGAACTCATTGCGCCTGGCGCCATAAGTAAAGCCATGAAGGCGATCATAGAGCCATATACGCACGAATCTATATTCAGCAAAATTCCGGAACTTTTCAGCAGCTTTGCAAGCGGTAAAACAAACTATATCTCCGAGGACTCAGACTGTCTGGTTGGCCTTTCCAGCGCGCTCTGGAGCGGCGTAATGGAGGAGGACAAGGCCTGCGAGGTGATGCAGGACGTCCAGCACATGTGGATGGGAGAGAAGGAAGTTATTGCAAGCCGCGTCTCTCAGCTGCTTGGATCGGAACTTTCCCTTTTTGAGCCGATACCGGAGAAATCTTCGCTTGTATTTCCGGCCTCCGCCTCTCCATTCTCAAGTAAAGCCGTGCTCTCCTTACGGGCGGCCTCTTTAGCGGAAGACCCGGCTTTTGAGAATAAGCTAAAAGCGTTGGAAAAGGCACTCAAAGACGAGCGCGGCAATACCGCAGCCAAACCTGAAAAAAACAAACTCACAGCTCTTTGGAGCTACCCGGAAGCGCCTCTGCTCATAAGCGCCGGGACGGTTCGCAGGATAGTGATAAATGGAGACTATTCAAACGGAACGATGAAAAATATTTCGCATAAAGATGATGGGACAAGTTATTCCATTGAGGACGGTACAATAGCTCAGGTCACCGAAGATGGCATGCTCACAGCTCTTGCGCCCGGAAAGACTGTTTTAAAGGCGGTCAACAAAGAGCTGTCGACAGAGCTTAAAATTTACGTTATCCCCTTTGCCGTCATACCGTACGACGAGAAGGTAGACCCGGAAGACCCTCCTGTTGACCCGGCCGACGAAATAAGTGTGGACGTTGAACCAATAGCGGCGCCCTCTTCTTCCGGTGGATGCAGCGCCGGATTTGCCTCCGCGTGCGCCTTCTTTGCCGTTGCCTGCGTCATTTGCGGAAGACGCCGCAAATAGGCTCATAAAACCCGTACAGCGTAATGAGACAAGAATAGATATTTAAAAATACATGTTATTAAGGACGTGAGAGCAAAATGGCGACTTGCTATATGGACGGAAGATACGCGCCGTTTTCGGAATGTATGATTCCGGTGACGGATATGGCGCTTCAGCGCGGCGTCGCGGTCTTTGAATCTATACGTATTTATGACCGCAAATTATTTGCTATGGAGATGCACTTGGGGCGCCTCGCGCAGAGCGCGGCCGGCGCGGGAATTGAGGCGACAGAGATACTGGCGGCGCTGCCCGACGTTATAAGAGGCGGTCTTTGCGCAAAGGACTGCCCCGTCGACGGCCTCGTCAAGCCCTACCTTACGGGCGGCGATATAAACGCCAGAGGACGTTTTCCCAAACCGCGTTTTTTTGTGATATTCGACGAGTTTAAGAAGACCTCCGAAGAAGAACGCCGCGCCGGAGCCGCGCTCGTTCCAAACCTCAGGGAACGTCCGTTTCCCCTCTTTAAAAGCACAAATTATCTCTTCGGGCTCATCCCTCTTGCGACATCCGCGGATGGAACGCATGAGTCGATATATATGCCAGACGGAGAGATAACCGAGTCAATGACAAATAACTTCTTCCTCTGCAAAGAAGGCCGGATAATCACAGCTCCCGTCGGCCGCGTGCTTGACGGAGTGACAAGGCGCGTCGTCATAGACCTTGCGTGTGAAGACGGCATTACGGTAGAAGAACGCTGCCCGCTCGTCTCCGAACTCAAGGAGGCGGACGAGGCCTTCATAACGGGAACGGTAAACGAGGTGCTCGCCGTTACGCGTATAGGCGAACAAAAGGTCGGCTCTGGAAAGCCGGGACGGATGACGGAGCGTCTTTACAGGCTGTTTTTGGATAACGTTGAAAGGCGGCTCACAAACTGACCGCGGCTATGGCCGTCTCATAATAATAAACACTAGCGCTGTATAACCGGTGCAAAACGGGAGAGACGAGGTCGTCTTCTCCCGTTTTTTATGGCTACATAACGCTAAAACTTATATTTTAGGTGAATAGATATCATATCAAACTAACAAAAAGCATATCTCGTACCCAAAAAACACATTTGCGTGTATTTTGGGTACGAGATTCTATGGAGATTTTCAAATAAGTATGATACCCTAGAATAACATATGGCAAAAATAAGTATAACTACATAGGACATAGGGCATCGCAGGCAGCATGTGAATTTTATGAGCATTTAATAGTATGAAAAGGCATGAAACCCCCAAAGTAAAATATATATTAACGTATGGGATGTATGAAGGGTGAATAGAGAAGGCGCTTTAGAAAAAATTATGAACAGTCTTGCGTGCGGCGTAATCATGGGCTTTTTTCTTTTGTCCATGGTGCTCTCCTATCGTAGTTTTCTTAACCGGCTGCTTGAAGCAGATACCGAGGAAAAGCTGACGGAGATAACGATCCAGACGAGGCGCTCTTTTGAAAAGGAGATAAATGGTAAATTTGGCAACCTGCGCATCATAGCTAAAAATCTGGAAAATGGAGTCGGACTCAACAAGCATTTCGACTTCTTCTTGCCCGGCGACTCTAAAAATATCAAAATAGGAGCTATATCGCTCTCCGGCGAAAATATCACAGGCGGCATAGACGCGAGGAACGACCTGCCCGTATTTCTTGACAGTTTTCGCGGCGTAGAAAAGATAGTCTACCTTGCGAAGTCGGATTTCAACGACGGCCCGGCGCTTTTGCTCAGCGTGCCCCTTTATAGGCATGGAAAGATACGTGGCGCCGTCTACGAGGTCGTCTCAGGCACGGAGATGGGGAGCATTTATTATTCCACGATATTCGCAGGCCGAGGCTTTACCTATTGCTCTGCGAGGCGCTTCTCCACTCCCCTGGTGCCTAAGGAGGAAAACAGCGAGAACGCAAATATTGCGATAGAACTGATGAACAGCCCGAAGAACATAAAGTCGCTTGAGAGGCTCAACCGGAAGATGTATTATAACAAGGATGCCGCGGAGATATTCTATCACGGAGATGACAGCTATTACATATCAAGCACGGCCATCGACATAATGCCTGGCTGGTATGGCATGAGCGTCATACCGACGAAGGTTGTGCAGGAGAGGCTCAACTATCTTATGAAAATATCGGTAGGGTATCTGCTGCTCTTAAGCGCGATACTCCTTCTCTTCTATCAATTTATGAATTACCTCCAAAGTCAAAACGCGAAAAAAATGCACCAGCTCGCCTACTACGATGGACTGACTGGCGTTATGAACTTTGCTGGACTTGCGCTATACGCGGAGCCGAAGGACAACAGCCGTTACGCTCTTGCGCTACTCAACATCAACGGTTTTCATACGCTGAACATCGGTATGGGCGAACTTTACTGCGACCACTTACTGAAGAACATGGCCGTTGTGCTTTCTAAAAAAGTCGACGCGAAGGAAGGTGAACTGTGCTGCCGCGTGCGCGACGATATTTTCGCGCTCTACCTCACCTGTTCCAAGACGCTCAACAAAAGGCTGGCGCGGCTCATAAAAGAATGCGAAGAACTGTCGGAGAAGAGTCCTATCACTATATCCTGCGGTGTCTCTATCCTCCCGCCCAGCGGATGCGTCACGTTAAATACTGTGGATTGCTGCGGCTTCGCCATGAAACAGCTTGAACATACGAAATGGGGAGACCGTATGGCTTTTTACAACGATAAGGTGCATCGGGCCTTTCTTGACAGAACGAGGCTGGAGGGTGAGCTTGACCGAGCCCTTTCTGAGCATGAGCTGAAGCTCTACCTTCAGGCGAAAGTGGATATCAAGACTGGCAAATGGTACGGCGCGGAGGCTCTTGTGCGCTGGTTGCACCCGACGGAGGGGCTTCTTGGGCCTCAACGGTTCGTTCCGATATTTGAGGAGAATGGCAGGATAGATGAGTTGGATATCTATATGCTGAATGCGGTTTGCGCGAAGATACGTGAATGGCTTGACGACGGGAAAAAGGTGCTGCCCATATCGGTGAACCTTTCGCGCACCAGCTTAAGGACGCCCAAACTGGTGCGCATGTTGGAAGATATTGTGAACAGCCACCGCGTGCCGTTGGAATACGTGGAGATAGAGCTGACAGAAAGCGCCTTTTTCGACGATAAGGATAAAATAATCAGCACGATGAAATTACTTAAGGAGCATGGCTTTCATCTTTCGATCGACGACTTCGGCACTGGCTACTCGTCTCTTTCGTCTATCATGGAAATGCCGGTGGATACTATAAAGCTTGACAAGAGCTTCATCGACATGTGGCAGAAGAAAGAGGCGCGTTGCCTTATCGAAGGCATCATCGCGGTCTCGCGAACTCTCGGCATCGCAGTTCTTGCTGAAGGCATTGAAAATGCCGAACAACACCGGTTGCTGAAGGAGGTGGGCTGCCTGATAGGTCAGGGGTACTACTATTCAAAGCCGATAATAGCCTCGGCCTACGAGCAGCTCATCACAGAAAGGATAGAATATCTGTGAGAAATATTGTGATAATGACGTTAGTTTTTCTCTTCTCAGCAGCAGCTTTTGTAGGATTCAAACAGATGGACGTCACAACTGACGACCGCGACTATACGGAAAAACGCGTCAAAGTGGGAGTCCTTTTGGTCGGAGAGAAGCACGATGGCGGATGGACCGAGGCGCACTACAACGGCTTCCAAAACGCCGCCCGCGAGATACCCATAGACCTGATCTACAGAGAAAAGATAAACGACCGCGACCCAGGCGTCATTAGTTGTGTAGACGGGCTTGTTAAAGAGGGCGCGGAGATAATTTTTGCTACGAGCTTCGGCTACGGGGATTATTTGCCACAGCTGACAAAACGGTATCCGCATGTCAAATTTTTCCATGCCTCAGGCATCGCCTACTCCGTAAATCTTGCCGTCTATTTCGGAAGAATCTATCAGGCACGCTATCTTACAGGAATTGCGGCCGGAATGACGACGAAGACGAATTCCATCGGCTATGTGGCGGCCTACCCTCTGCCGGAGGTGGTTCGCGGCATCAACGCCTTTGCGCTCGGGGTGCGAAGCGTCAACAAAAAGGCTGTTGTTCACGTGAAGTGGACCGATGGATGGACGAATTACGCCGCTGCAAAGAAACAGTCATACTCGCTGGTGAAAGACTACAACGTGGATATCCTTGCGATGCACCATGACAGCACGGGGCCTATTGACGTGGCGCAGGAAAAGCATATATACGCGATAGGCTACAACCTTGATAGAAAAAAAGATTATCCACAGACCTTTCTTACCGCGCCTGTCTGGAACTGGGGGCCGTTTTACAAAGCGCGGCTGCTGGAGTGTTTCGAGGGGCGCTTTAAAGGCAGAAGTTACATGAGTAGCCTTGACGAAGGGCTTGTGACGATCTCTCAGCTCAATACCTTGGTGCCGCTGAAGGCGGTAAACCGCATCAAGTACGCTCAGGAACGGCTTCGTTCGCGCACCTGGGACGTTTTTTACGGTCCGATATGGGACAATAAGGGGCAGATGCGCGTAGGTCCCGGCGAGAACCTCTCCGACCACCACCTTTTTAACGAAATGGATTGGTTTGTGGCAGGCGTAGAGGGCGAAATAGAACGGAAATGATATAAGCGCCGCGGCCGGCCGCGGTGCTTATTCTATGAACATGGAGTCTCCGAAGGAGAAGAATCTGTAACGCTTTTGTACCGCCTCTTTGTATACGCGCATCATCGTTTCGTAGCCGCCGAAGGCTGAAACGAGCATCAACAGCGTGCTCATTGGAAGGTGGAAATTAGTTATGAGGGCGTCGATTACCTTGTACTGATAGCCGGGGCTGATAAAGAGCCTCGTGTCTATGCCCCCAGGCTGCACGGAACCGAACTTCTGCGCGAACGACTCAAGCGTTCTTACGACGGTCGTGCCCACGGCTATTACCCTGCCGCCGCCGGCCTTCGCGCCGTTTATGGCGCGCGCCGCCTCTTCTGTGATCTCGCAGTATTCGCTGTGCATGACGTGGTCCGCTATGTTGTCCGCCTTCACGGGACGGAAGGTGCCAAGTCCTACTTGGAGCGTTATGAAGATATGCCGCACGCCCATCGCGTCAAGTTTTTCAAGCAGCTCCTTCGTGAAGTGAAGGCCGGCGGTAGGCGCGGCCACTGAGTTCTCTTTTGCTGCGTCGGCGTAAATAGTCTGATAGCGTTCGTCCGCCGCGTGTGTGTGTGTTATGTAATGAGGAAGCGGCACATGTCCGTATTTGTGTATGACCTCAAACGCCTCTGTGCCGCGCTCGAAGATGATGGTGCGAAGGCCGTCTTCGAGCCTTGCGCCTATTGTTACGGAGACATTGCCGCCTATTGTTACTATTGTACCTTCGGGCAGTTTGCGTCCTGGGCGAACGAGCGCGTTCCATTCGTTTTGCGCAGCACCAGGCTGCAAGAAAAATATTTCGACCTTTGCGCCGCAGCCCGCTCCGTTATCTTTGATGCCTTCGACGCGCGCCGGAAGCACGCGCGTATCGTTGAGCACCAGAAGGTCCCCAGGCTTTAGGTATTCTGTGATGTCGCGGAATATTCTGTCTTCCGTGTGAGCGGTCTTTCTGTGGACGACGAGCAGGCGCGACGAATCGCGCGGCTCCGCCGGGTCCTGCGCTATCAGCTCCTTTGGCAGCTCATAGTCGTAGGCTGTTGTCTTTGTAAGGTCTATATCCATTTATAACGTGCCTCTTTCCAATGTAGTTCCGGGAAAATAATATTCAAGTATGCGTCTGTAATCCCAGCCGGCCTCGGCAAGCGCCTTTGCGCCAAGCTGCGGCATGCCTACGCCGTGTCCTGAGCCTCTGCCCATTATGACTACCGTATCTCCAGTTGCCGCGTTCGTTCCCGAAAGTTGCGGCTGCACGGGGGGCTGCGGCTGATAGACGGGCGCTGGCTGCGCCGCCGTTTGCGGTTCAGGCATTTTCTTGCCGCTCATGCGCGCTTCGCCCTCCGCGATGAACTTTGGATAATCCTTTTCGCGTCCTATCATCGACATCAGCTCGGCTGTTGTGAATATTTTGTTTTTAGCCATCCAGACGAGCCTGTCCTCGGCCTTTTGCGGCATCGTGGTCCTGTCGGGGTTTGGATATACTTTCTGGCCTCTTGGAGGCTGTTGCGCCGTAGGCTGCGCGTATATTGGAGCGGGCTGTGCAAAAGCGGGCTGCGCGGAAAAGTCAAAGAGCGTGCTTTTTATTACTGAATATCCGATTGCCGCGCGGAATTTCGACGCGGCAATGAGCGTCTGCCCGGCGCTGCCGGAGGCCTCTATCTGCGTCGCGCGTCCGCTTTCGTCGCGCGCGCAGACACGAAGAGAGGTGAGCGTGCCGACCGGCACTCCAGCCGCGGTGAGGTTTGCCGCGATCCGGCTCATTGCAAGCGACGCCTGCCACGCGCCGGATGAGTTTGCCGCGCCCAGCGGTTCGGGCCTTGAAACGAGATACGGGATATCCTTTCCCCACACCGATTTTGCTGAGGCGGTCGCTCCCCCGCTGTCTCCGAAATAAAAGACCTGCGCCGCGGCTCCGCCGTATGTCAACACTTCGGAAGCGGTGGCCGCGACAGCTTCGGTAATGGCCGCGTCGTTCACAACGCCCGCGTAGCCCTGGCAGTGAGTTGTCGCGCATGCGTTATATTTGCCGTGCTTTGCGGA
This sequence comes from Cloacibacillus sp., assembly GCA_036655895.1. Taxonomy (NCBI): domain Bacteria; kingdom Thermotogati; phylum Synergistota; class Synergistia; order Synergistales; family Synergistaceae; genus Cloacibacillus; species Cloacibacillus sp. The sequence goes on from JAVVPF010000010.1 coordinate 40,477, forward strand.
TGAGATGACGTAGGTGCGCGCAAGCACAGCCTGCGCCTTCAGCGCTTCTGCGGGCCATTTGGGATTCATCTCCGTCTTCAGCACGCCTTTTAGGTATTCCTCTATCTCTATTTTATTTGCGATGTTGAAGAAGCCGCCTGCCTCGTCAAGTGTGAGCGCTCCGCAGTAAGTTCTGCCTTCAAAGCTGAACGGCGCCTGCGAAAAGACGGTGACGGGCAGAATGTAGCTTTCTCCAGCGCATGAGGCCGTTCCGCCGGAGTATGTGACGGCAAGCTGTCCCGTCTGCGGCTCCGAACTTTTGCCTGCGGCGTCTGCAAGCGTCATTTCCGTGCCGGAGATGACGCACTGGCTGGCCTTTGCTTTCAGAAGAACGGCCACCTCCAACGCGGAGGCGGGAGATGCCGTTAAAACCAGGTATATGAGCAGGGCGCAAAGTATCCTCATTACTTCCACCTTGAAAATAGATTGAAGATAAGCGTCAGTACGACGCTTATTATTATCATCGTGGAAAATGGCGCGAAGACCGTGAGTCCTTTTTTATGATAGGTGATGTCTCCGGGCAGTTTTCCGAGTGGAATATTGAACTTGCCCGCTATTATGATGATAAGCCCCACAGCCGTGAGCACCAGCCCGAAAATCAAAAGCGTCCTGCCTATCTGGTTCATTTCATTCGTCCTCCGCTAAAAAGAGGCTCTGCTGGTTCTGCTGATTTTGCAGATAGTGCTGCGAGATAGGGATGTCCAGGTAGTCCCAGGTATTGCGCGTGGCGCGGCGTCCGCGCGGCGTTCTCTCAAGCAGCCCCTTTTGTATCAGGTACGGTTCGTAAATGTCCTCTATCGTCTGCGCGTCTTCGTTGAGCGCCGCGGCAAGCGTCGAGAGGCCCACGGGGCCGCCGTCAAATAATTCTATGAGCGCGCGCAGGAATTTTCTGTCGCCCTCGTCAAGCCCTTCAGGGTCTACCCCAAGCATGTCGAGCGCGTATCTTGCCAGGTCGCGCTCCACCTTCGGCGCGTGTTTTACCTCCGCCACGTCGCGGACGCGCCTTAAAAGACGCAGGGCGACGCGCGGCGTGCCTCTTGAGCGAAGCCCTATCTCCTGCGCGGCCTCCTCCTCTATCGCGACGCCCAGGACGCCGCTTCCGCGTTTTACGATGGAGGTCAGTTCGTCCGGCGAGTAGAGGTGGAGCTGCTCCACTATGCCGAAGCGCGCGCGCAGAGGCGAGGTGAGCAGCCCAAGCCTCGTCGTAGCCCCGATAAGCGTGAATTTGGGCAGCGCAAGGCGGATGCTGCGAGCAAGCGGCCCTTTGCCCACGATTATCGAGAGCGAAAAATCTTCCATCGCGGGGTAAAGTATCTCTTCTATGTTGGCCGACATGCGGTGTATCTCATCTATAAAAAGTACGTCGTTGGGCTGTATATTTGAGAGGATGGCGGCAAGGTCTCCGGCGCGTTCAAGCGCGGGGCCGGTCGTCACACGGAGCGCGCCCTTCATCTCTTTTGCGATTATGCCTGCGAGAGTCGTCTTCCCAAGGCCCGGAGGCCCGTAAAAGAGCGTATGGTCTAGCGGCTCTTCGCGCTGGAGCGACGCGGTCATGAATATGGTCAGTTTGTCTTTGAGCGAGCTTTGCCCGATGAAGTCGTTGAGCGCCTGCGGACGGAGCGTCGATATCTCGTCCTCTTTTTCACGCCTCATTGTCTCGATGAGTTTATTTGGCCTGTTTTCGTCTTCCATTGGTCAGCCTCCTATCTCTTTTGCAGGATGCTCAGGGAGGCCATGAGCAGGCTCTCTTCCGTCCACTGTACATCGTCTTCCGCCTGCGCTTTGGCCGTCGCTATGGCCTTTGCGCACTCGCCGTGCGAGAAGCCGAGGCCTGTGAGCGCGTCGCGTACAAACGAATCGAAAGAGCCGCGCACAGAGGTGCCGGCGTCGGCAATGTCCGCGAAATTCTTTTCTATTTTGGCTTTTAGCTCAAAGCAGATGCGTTCTGCGCGCTTTGCGCCAAAGCCGGGAACGGTCAGCATTGAAACGTTGTCGGCCTTTATGGCGCCTATTATCTGCGCGATGTCCAGATGGCGCATCAGGGTTATCGCAAGCTTTCCGCCGACGGTCTTCACCTGCAGCAGCTCAAGAAAGAAATCGCGCTCCGTCTTTGTGGCGAAGCCGAACATGGAAAGCCCCGCGTCGCTTATCTGGAGCCACGCGAAACATTTCGTCTCCTCCCCCAAAACGGCCGATTCCAGCAGCGCTTTGGTTGGGAATACCTCGATGCCGAAGCCTGAGACGTCAAGTATGATGCTCTCTTTAGCAATGTCCGTGAGTGTGCCGCGGAGGAAATTTATCATAATGTCAGTATCCTCTCCGTATATTTTGATCGTAGGAACGCATTGCAAGGCCAGCTATGGCTATTGCAAGAGCGTCCGCCGCGTCGTCCGGCGTCGGGTTTTTCGCAAGTCCCAGGATGTGGGCCACCATGCCCTGCACCTGTCCTTTTTCAGCGGATCCATAGCCGCAGACCGCAAGCTTCACTTCGTTCGGCGTTATCTCGTACGGCTCAAAGCCGAGCTGCGCCGCAAAGAGCATGACCACTCCGCGAGCCTGCCAGACCATCTCCGCCGTCGTCACGTTCCTGCCGAAGAAAAGCTTTTCTACAGCTATCATGTCAGGCGGAAATTCTGCAGCCTTGACCTTAAGCTCATCGTACAGGAGGGCGAGCCTTTGCGCAAGCGAGAGGCTTGTCGGCGTCTTTATGACGCCGTAGCATTCGCAGACGAGGCTGCTGCCGTATTGTGAAACGACCCCGTAGCCCAGTGTGCCGAGCCCGGGGTCTATTCCCAGTGCGCGTATTGCCGCGCCGCCATTATTCAAATCAGTCAAGTTCCGCCATTATCTCGTCGGGGATGTCGAAGTTGGCGTAGACCGCTTCGACGTCGTCGTTTTCTTCAAAGCGCTCCACCAGCGAGAGCATCTTTGCCGCGTCCGCCTTGTTGCCGATGGCTATCGTGTTTTTGGGGATCATCTGCATCTCCATCGACTCGATGTTGTAGCCTGAGTTCTTCACCGCGACGCCTACCTGTGAGAGCATCGACGGGTCGCAGGTTATCTCAAATCCGTCTTCGTTCGCCTCCAGGTTTTCCGCTCCGGCGTCGATCGCGGCCATCATAAGCTCGTCCTCGTCTATGCCCTCTCCGGTCACCTGTATTACGCCCTTGCGGTCGAAGTTCCACGCGACGCAGCCAAGTTCTCCGATGGCGCCTCCGCACTTTGAAAAGAGCGAACGCATCTCAGGCGCCGTCCTGTTGCGGTTGTCGGTCATCACCTGCACCATGACAGCTACTCCGTTTGGCCCGTAACCCTCGTAGATTATCTCTTCCATTGTGCCGCCAAGCTCGCCTGTGCCGCGCTTGATGCCGCGCTCGATGTTGTCGACCGGCACGTTGCCTGTGCGCGCTCTGTCTATAGCTACCTTGAGCCTGAAGTTGGCGTTGGGGTCTCCGCCGCCGTCTCTCGCCGCTACTATTATATCCTTTACAAGTTTCTGAAAGGCTACGCCTCTTTTTGCGTCCTGCGCCGCTTTGCGGCGTTTGATACCAGCCCAGTGTGAATGTCCTGACAAGATGATCACCTCATGAAAGATTTGTATTTAAAATTTGTCTAATATTATTAAAGTGTTGTTAAAAAGAGTCCGGCAGTTTTGCCATTGGCGCAAAAGTTCTTTTGTGCGCCGACCTTTTTCGCGCCCGTTCTATCTTTTCCTTTACAGCGTCGCTTGCCTCTCCCGTCGCTATGTAACGGTCTAGCTCTTTATAGGTCAGCCCCATTTCGTCTTCGTCGGTCTGGCCTTCCCAGAGCGCCGCGGTGGGCGGTCTTTCTATTATCTCTTTGGGGACGCCCAAGTATTCGGAGGCGGCCCATACTTCACCCTTCAGGAGGTCCGCAAGCGGAAGAAGGTCCACCCCGGAGTCGCCGTATTTAGTGAAATAGCCCATCGTCAGCTCGTCTTTGTTGCCGCCGCCGCAGACGAGGCAGCCCTTCTGCTGCGCTATGGCGTATAAGGTCATCATGCGCAGACGCGGCTTGACGTTTGCCGCTGAAAGCCCCGACAGCTGGCAGCCCGCTTCGTCTATCGCCGCGCAGAGCGTGTCGTAGGAGGCTGAGAGGTCTACCTTTACCGTATTTATATGAAGAGCTTCCGCAAGAAGCATAGCATATTCTTCGTCAATAGGCATACTGTGGCACGGCATCATTACGCCCGTCACCTTTTCGGGGCCGAGAGCCTTTGCGAGAAGCGCCGCAAGCAGCGCCGAGTCTATTCCTCCGCTGATGCCCAACACGGCTCCTTTTGCATTTGCTTCGCCGAAACGATCTTTTATCCAGCTTTCAAGGAATGAAACTATCTTCTCCGTGTCCCGATATACAGACATCCTGCCGCGCCTCACTTTCTCTGGCTTCCAAAATTTTTTGCACAGTACATTTTATCATAATTTGACGCTATCCGTCATCTTCAGGACGCCGATTTGTTGATTTAGCGCGGGCCGCCAAGCGGCGGACAGAAAAAGCGGGCGTCCCGAAAACAGACGCCCGCAGTTTTTGTTTTTGCGTGATTTGTATTAGAAATTGCCTATGCTTGCTACCATTACAGCTTTGATGGTGTGCATACGGTTTTCGGCTTCGTCGAACTGTCTTGCGAAACGAGACTCAAATACCTCTTCCGTCACTTCGTTGCCCTTCACGGCGGGCAGGCAGTGCAGGAATATGACTGTGTCGTTGCCTACCGCGCGGATGAGGTCCATGTTTACCTGGTAGGGAGCGAGCATAGCCTTGCGTTCCGCGGCTTTCGCCTCTTCGCCCATTGAGGCCCAGACGTCGGTGTAGATGACGTCAGCGTCTTTTACGGCGGCCTTCGGGTCGTCGGTCACAGTGATCGTAGCGCCGGACTCGCAGTCTTTCGCTATCTGCTCGCACTCGGCAACGAGCGCGGGATCGGGGAAGAGTTCCTTGGGCGCGCCTATGACGAAGTGCATGCCCATTTTTGCGGCTCCGATCATCAGGGAGTTCGCTACGTTGTTGCGTCCGTCGCCCACGTAGACGAATTTGATGCCTTTGAGGCGTCCGAAGTTCTCACGCACCGTGAGGAAGTCGGCGAGCACCTGCGTCGGGTGGTAATCGTCCGTTAGGCCGTTCCACACGGGAACGCCCGCGTACTTCGCGAGGTCTTCGACGACCTTCTGGCTGAAGCCGCGGAACTCAATGCCGTCGAACATGCGTCCAAGGACGCGCGCCGTGTCGGCTACATCTTCTTTGTGGCCGAGCTGTATGTCGTTTTTGCCGAGATATTCGGGGTGTCCGCCCTCATCGATGACGGCTACGGTAAAGGCGCAGCGGGTGCGCGTGGACGGCTTCTCAAAGATGAGAGCTACGTTCTTTCTTTCGAGTAGATCGCCCTTTATTCCGGCGCGCTTTTTGTTTTTAAGGTCTGTGGAAAGGTCAAGCAGATAGTTGATTTCCTCAGGCGTATGATGCTTAAGTGAAATAAGGTTGCGGTTGCGAAGATTTACAGGCATTGTTGTTTCTCCCTTCAGTTTTTTATATTCGTTGGTGCAATATCTTACTCTTTTTTATCAAAAGTGCAATAAGGTATTTCAGTCTTTCACCGGGCCTCTGGAAAGCGGCATCGACATGCAGCGGGGGCCGCCGCGTCCTCTGCCAAGTTCCGGGCCTTCGAGCTGGAGCACCCTTATGCCGTTTTCTTCAAGTTTTTTCGTTGCGTTTACGTTGCGGTTGTAGGTGACTACGACGCCGGGCTTCACTGCGAATGTGTTTACGCCGTCGTGCCACTGTTCGCGCGCCGTCTCTTCCTTTGTTGCGGCCTCCATTTTTATGAGGCGTATATTCGGGACGCCCAGCTCTTTTGCGATAGCCGCCTCCCAGTCCTTCAGACGTTCGATGCTGAGCAGCTTGCCGTCGTCTCCGAAGTTTAGCTCCCAAACTTTGAGCGTTTTGAGTATCGGAGGATAGATGACGAAGGCGTCTTTATCGACCATCGTGAATACAGTGTCGAGATGCATACAGTAGCGTTCTTTTGGTATCTCAAAGGCGAATATGCGTCTGATGGGGGTCTTCTTCGCAAGCACGAAGCCTATTTTTTCTATTGTGGCTGGCGCGGTGCGCTGCGATATCCCAATGGCGAGCGCCGTGTCGGTGAGCACGAGGAAGTCTCCGCCCTCTATCTGATGCGGCCACGTTTCGTCGGGGTTTTCTCCGTAAAGTATCGGCGTATCTTTGAATGAGGGGTGGTTTTTAATGATGTATCTCCAGTAGAGCGGTTCGATACGGCGCGCGGGGAAGGTCATTTGTCCTAAGATTATCCCGTTTGCGACGGACATGGCAGGGTCTCTCTGGAAGTAAAGGTTGGGGATCGGGTGTATCATAAAGTCGCTTCCGTTTTCCACGGCGGCAACGAGGCTTGCGCCTGTGTCGCAGAGTTTTTTTATCTCCGCCTTTGTGAAGCCCTCGATGAGGTGGTCAGCAAGTTTGAGCGCCGGCCATTTCATCAGCGGCGGCAGCAGTTTTTCTGAGAGGCAGTAATCCACGTTTTCAAATTTGAAGACGTCTTTCAGAAGTTCTTCGCGTGCGGTTGGATTTTCGAGCACCTTGGCAAGGCTTTCATTGAAATAAAGCACCTCGGCGCCCTCACTTCGCAGAATGTCAGCGAACTTGTCGTGTTCTTTCCGGGCCTGTTCCAGCCAAAGCAGGTCGTCGAAAAGGAGTTCGTCCATGTTCTCGATGGTCAGCCTGTCGATCTCTTTTCCAGGTTTGTGGAGCATGACTCGTTTCAGTGGCCCTGTTTCGGAATGTACACTAACTTGGCTTTCCTGGTTCATTTTTTACACCTCCTAAAATTTTGTTAAAAAACACTTCATAAACAATAATCTTTGTAGAGAATGCAAAAACGTTGAAGTAGCAACGCTATATATGTATAATATATATAATTGCGCGATTAGTCAACCAAATTTTCGTAGAACAATGTATAAACTTTATGGAATTGGAAGTTTAATATAGAGGTATCTCTCTGCGTATGATCGCCTCGAAATCCTCTATTTTTCCGCGGCAGAGCGGGCTTCCCTTTTTGAAAACTATGAAACCCTCCGGGCTTCCAGCGATGCCGAAATCAGCGGATGCAGCCTCTTTCGGCCCATTGACCTCGCAGCCCATGACGGCTATTGTCATGCCGTTGTTTGAGCGTTCAGGGATCAGCGCGCGCAGCCTTTCAACCAATGAAGCGACCTCTATGCGGCGTCTGCCGCAGGTCGGACAGCTTACGAGCGTCCAGCCTATCGTACGTAGCGAAAGCGCGGCAAGGATGCTGTAGCCCGTCTTTACCTCTTCTTCGCCAGGCTCGGTGAGGCTCACGCGGATGGTGTCGCCTATGCCCTGCGCCAGCATCAGAGCGATGCCGGAGGAGCCTTTGACGACGCCAGCGTTGCCGCAGCCCGCCTCTGTTATGCCTATGTGAAGCGCAAACGGCCAGTGCTGCGAGAGGATGTAGTTGGCGCGCGTCGTCTCCGCCACAGAAGAAGATTTTGCGGAAATGATCACCTGTTCAAATTTATGGGCCGTAAGAATGGAAAGCTGCTCCTCTACCGCGAGCACCAGCGCAGCTCCGCGGTCTCCGCCGGTCTTTGCAAGCTGCGCGTTGTTAAGGGAGCCGCCGTTTGCGCCGATGCGGATGACGGACCCAGTATCTTTGGCCGCCGCCACCACCTCCGCCACTCCTGCGGCGGAGCTTATGTTGCCCGGGTTGATGCGGATCGCGCGGCAGCCGGCGGCAAGCGCGGCAAGCGCCAGCCGGTGGTCGAAATGGATGTCGGCCATCAGCGGCAGCCGGCTTGCGCTTACTAGGGCCGCGAAATTTTCGGCAAGCGAGGCGTCGGGCAGAGCGACGCGCGCCAGCTCGCAGCCGCACAGCAGAAGGCGCTCCGTCTCCTCCACGCAGGCCGCAACGTCGGTGAGTCTAGTTTTTAGCATGCTCTCGACTCGTACCGGCGCGCCTCCGCCTATGGTCAGGCCGCCTATCGTTACGCTGTTTTTGCTTCCCATTTTATCTTCACCTCACTGAATGAGCCGGTAAATATCTTTTCCTGTGACGAGGAATATGAGCGCGAGCAGAATGATGAAGCCCGCGTAGTGTATCATCGTCTCTATTTTTTCTGGCACTTTTCTGCCTGTTGCCATCTCTATCAATATGAAGATGATCCTTCCTCCGTCAAGCGCGGGGAACGGCAGCAGGTTCAGCAGACCAAGGTTGAGGTTGATGACGCCAAGAAAGGCTATGAAGGTCCAGAAGCCTTCTTTAAAGGCGTCTCCCGCCATTGTTGCGATGCCGACAGGCCCGGTCACGTCGGCCTTTATCTGCCCGGTCGCCGCCAGCCACAGCCCTCGCAGTATCTCCGTGCTCATCTTCCATGAATAATTGAAAGATTTGCCGAGAGCCTGCATCAGAGGATATTTTTCATGCGACGGCTGAACGCCCAGGAGACGGCCGCCGCTTTCTTTGTTGACCGGTATCTTTATGCTGAATGTTTTTGTCTCGTCGCCGCGCTGCGCCGTTATCTCGTACAGGTCGCCGCTCTTTGCGGGATTTTGTATGTTGCTGCGGATGTCGCCCCAGTCCTTGAGCTGTTTGCCGTCGATGCTTTTTATCAGGTCGCCAGCCTTTAGCCCAGAACTGTAGGCCGGAGTGTCGTCCATGATGGCGCCTATTTTGGGTATCTCCATGTTGTAGACGCCGTAACCGGCGAGGTAGGCCGCCGTCAGCAGCCACGCAAGCGCAATGTTGACCGATGCGCCGGCTCCGATTATGAACATTCTTTCCCATGCCTTTTTATTGGCAAGCGAACGTTCAGGCGTGTAGCCCTCCGGTTTTGGCTCGTCCTCTTCTCCGCCGGCGGCGTCTTCGCCCTCAAGCTTTACGAAGCCGCCTATTGGGAAGGCGCGCAGCGAGTACTGCGTCTCGCCCTTTTTGCGGCCCCAAAGAAGAGGCCCCATGCCGAATGAAAATTCATGTATCATCACGTCGCGAAGACGAGCCGCCCAGAAGTGGCCGCCCTCATGCGATATGACGCAGATGCCTATTACTATCAGAAATGAGATTATGCTTATCAAAGATTTGTTCCTCCGCTTTTTATTAACTCTTCCGCGATTCTCTCGCCCTCCGACGCAAGCCAGACTGCCTCTTCGAGACTGCCCGGAGCTGCGCCGCCATATACTTCAAGCACCCGCGCTATAAGGCGCGGAATGTCCGTAAATTTTATCTCGCCGCTTAAAAAATGGCGCACCGCGCTTTCGTCGGCTCCCACAAGCAGCGCTGGCGCTGCGCCTCCCGCTTTGCCCGCCTCTTTTGCCAACGCGAAGCAGGGAAAACGCGCGTCGTCTATCTCTTTGAAGCTCAGATCCCAGTCGGCTGGCGCTATAGGCTCAAAGCCGTTATCTATGAGCGGCAGGCGCTTGGGCCACGCGATTGCCGCGGCTGACGGCAGGCGCATGTCCGCCCGCGAAAGCAGCAGCCGCACTGTACCGTCGATAAACTCAGCCATGCCGTGCACCTGCGAACGCGGATGAACGAGCGCGCTGACGCGCTCCGCTTCCAGCCCGAAGAGCTGCATCGCCTCTATACATTCGATGCCTTTGTTCATCAGGGTGGCGCTGTCTATCGTTATCTTTGCGCCCATCTTCCATACAGGGTGGTCCAGCGCAGCCTGCGGAGTCACCGTTTCAAGCTGTTCCGACGTGTAGTCGCGAAATGGGCCGCCGGACGCAGTAAGCCATATCCGGGACAGTTCTTCGTGCGCGGTGTCGCGCATACACTGCCATACGGCGCTGTGTTCGCTGTCTATAGGCCGAAGCTGGTCACGCCGCTGAACGAGCGGCATCACCCACGGCCCTGCCACTACGATGCTCTCTTTGTTTGCAAGTGATACGTCTATGCCTCTTTTAAGCGCGTGCTGGAGCGCCTCAATAGCTGTTACGCCGGACGAGGCGAAGACTATGTGGTCTACGAAGTCAGCCTCGGCCATCTGTCGCAGCCCCTCTTTGCCGAAAACGCAGATAAAGCCCGCCTCGCGCCAAGGCTGTTGCTTTGGCGCCGTAAGGCAGAGCATCTTCGCGCCGAACTTGCGGCCAAGCTCTGCAAGTTTTTTTTCATTGCTCTGCGCGCTAAGCGCGGTTATTTCAAAAATGTCGGGAAAGCGCGCGCAAATATCCAAAACTGCGCCGCCAACGCTTCCCGTGGCCCCCGTTACCGCGAGGCGGATCTTTGGTTTCTCCGTCATCTCCCTTATCCTATCAGTTCAAAGATGACGAAGGCAAGCGTACCGTTGACCAGTATGCTGTCAAATCTGTCAAGCAGCCCTCCGTGCCCCGGTATCAGCGAACCGCTGTCTTTGACGCCGGCTTCGCGCTTCAGCACAGATTCGCCAAGGTCGCCAAGCTGTCCCGCTATGCCGCAAAGAAGCCCCATCAGGACAAGGGGCAGCGGCGGGAATGAGAAAAGAAGCGCCATAAGACCGCCGCACATGAAGCTCGCGGCGGCTCCGCCAAGAAAGCCCTCCCACGTCTTGTGCGGGCTCACCTGGCTGCACAGAAGGTTTTTTCCAAGCCTGCTGCCGACGAAATAGGCTGCGACGTCGCAGCTCCAGGTGCAAAGGAAAAGCGTGATGAGGAACATCGCGCCGAGGTCGCGCCCGCGTATCAAAATAAGGAACGACCACGGGAGGATGACGTAGGCGATGCCCGCGACGGTGGCGCCCATTGTGACGAGCGCGGAGCTTTCGCCGGAGACCTGTCTTTTTAGCACCTCAAGGAAGAGCGCGATAAAGGCTATAGCCGATATCGAACAGAGGATCGTAGACAGCGTCATAAGCCCGAAGGCTGTGCCAAGCAGTATAAATAGCCCGGAGGCCAGCAGCAGCGCGGGCGACGTACTAAGTTTCGTAGACTGCATTTTGTAGAACTCCCAGAGCGAAAGCATGGCGATGACGGAGGCTATCGCGTCCCAGACAAGTCCGCCAAGTAATATTCCTCCAAGCACCGCTATTACGATAAAGATGCCGCTGAATGCGCGAAGCTGCAGCTCCGGGCTCGATCTCAACATCTGTTTAAGCTTTTCCATATCGTCTCTCCCTTTCGTAGTAATCCTTTACGGCCTCTTCGAGGTCGCCTTTATCAAAATCCGGCCAATATTTGTCGGTAAAATAATATTCACTGTAAGCGCTCTGCCAAAGCCAGAAATTGCTGAGCCGCAGCTCCCCGCTCGTTCTGATTATAAGGTCGGGATCCGGCAGATCAGGCAGGTAGAGATATTGACGGAGGCTCTCCTCGGTCACAGGAAGAGAGGGGCGCGCCGCCGCTATTTTGTTTACGGCCTCTAATATCTCTTTGCGGCCGCCGTAATTGAGACAGATGACGAGCTGTCTTTCCGTGTAGAGAGATGTTTCTTCCTCCGCCGCGCGAAGTATCTTTTGTATGTCCTCGGGAAGCGCCTCAAGGTCTCCCGCAAAGCGGATGCGCGTCTTTTCCCTGCAAAGCTCCGCGAGCTTTGACTGCATGTAATAGCGAAAGAGGCCCATAAGCCCAAGCACTTCACCCTTCGGCCTCTTCCAATTCTCCGTGGAGAAGGCGTAGAGCGATACGAACGGTATGTCAAGGTCCTTTGCGGCGCGCACGGTGCGCTCGACGGCCCTGACTCCGGCATGATGGCCCATTACACGCGGAAGGTGCTTTGATTTGGCCCACCTTCCATTGCCGTCCATTATTATTGCAACGTGTTCTAATTTTTTCTTTTCCATGTCGTCCTTTGGGCAGTTTTTAACCGAATTTGATGGAGCTTATGTCGCTGCCGGCTTTAATAGCCTCCCACTGCCGCTTGACTTCCTGAATGTCTAGCCACGTTAGGTGCTTTGGGCTGCCCTCTTTTGAGCTGGCGTTGCGAAGCAGATAGCTTGGGTGGAACATAGGCATTACGGCGGCTCCGCGCCATTCAAACCATCTTCCGCGAAGCTTAGTGATGCCCTCTGTCGTCTGAAGTATCCAGCGCGCCGGAGTGTTGCCCAGCAGAACTATGAGCGAAGGGTTCATCAGCATTATCTGCGTTTGCAGGTGCCTGTCGCATATTACGGTCTCAGCGGGAGTGGGGACTCTGTTTTCCGGCGGTCTGCATTTGACGATGTTGGTGATGAAGACCTCTTTGCGGTCAATGCCGGCGGCGGTCAATATCTGAGTAAGAAGCGCTCCAGCCCTTCCTACGAACGGTATCCCCTTCTCGTCCTCGTCGGCGCCAGGCCCCTCTCCGATGAAGAGCAGCCTGCTGTTTGGGTCGCCGTCGCCAAAGACGACTGTCTTTCTCGTCTCAGCAAGAGCGCAGGCCTTGCACGAGAGGGTGTATTTCTTTGCCTCTTCCCATAATACTTTTTTTGCGGCAGCCCTCTCTTCGGGGGTCAGTTTTAAAAGAGGAGCTTCGTTCTGTTCCGTCATATCTTTACCTCCGCGATTATTACGTCTACAGTTTTAACGTCAAGCCCTGTGAAATAGCGGAGGCTCACAGCGAGCCTCTCTTTTACCAGACGCGCTATATCCGTGAATTTTTTATCTCCGAGCGTTACTGTGAGCTTTATCTCGACGCGAAGCGATTCTTCATACTCCGGCGTCGCCTTGATCTCGTTCACCTTAGCCACCTGCGCCGTCCTTCCCGCTATGAAGGAGGCGAGCTGTTCTATGGCCTCCGGTTCTATGTGGACCTCGCCGTAGAAGCTAAAAGGAGGACGCACTATCGTCTTTTCTCCCTCGTGTTTGTCCTTGGACTTCCAGAAGACTCTAAGCTGTCCAACCAGCTTGCCTGCGAAATTTTTGCGCACGAGCACATGAGAGACGGGGATGACGTGCTGTCCTTTGCTGAAACGCTCGCGCCTTGCCTTTACTATCTCTTCCGGCGTGGCTACGTCCTCAATATGTACTATCTGCTCCGGCGGCGCAAGGGTCAGCTTACGCAGTATGCGCGAGGCCATGTTGTCTGAGGTGGCTATGACCATGACGGAACAGGGCGACATGGAACTGAAAAAATTTATTACCTCGTTTTTGTGATCCTCAAATTCAAAGAGAGCCCTGCGGATGGCGCTGATCTGGTTTCTCTCCGCCTTCGCGCTTCTGCCGCATACGATGCTGCCCTTGTGTATGACAAGGCCGTCGTCGATTATATAATCCGCGTCGACTAAAGAGGCGACCAGCTGAGCCCTCTGGCTCTTGCCGGTGCCGGCCGCGCCCACGAACGCGGAGGTCGTTACTCCCGGAAGATATTTTGTGTCGGCCATCAGAAGGCCCCCCTCTCAATGTCAGTCTATGAGGTTTATGTCGGCGCCGAGGCTCAGAAGTTTTTCCACAAGCCCCTCGTACCCGCGCCAAACGTGCTGCAGGTCGCAGATAGTCGTCTCTTCGGCCGCCGCGAGCCCAAGCAGTATGAGCGCCGCGCCCGCGCGCAGGTTGGAAGAATGCACCTCGGTTCCGGCAAGCCTGCCTACGCCCGTTACTATGGCGATGTTGTCCTGCACCTCGATTTTTGCGCCCATCTTCTTAAATTCGTTGATGTGCAAAAGCCTTGAATCAAATACGCTCTCATGGATCACGCTTGTTCCGTTTGCGAGCGTCAGCACAGCCATCAGCTGCGGCTGTGTGTCGGTGGGAAATCCCGGGTACGGCATCGTTTTTATAGTTACGCCTTTGAGCGGCGCGGTATATTTCGCAGTGATCTCGTCATGGAAGATGTCTATGTCGACGCCCGCCTCGACGAGCTTGTTCAGTATGGCCTCCATGCAGCCGGACTGTATCCCGCGCACGGTGACGCTGCCTTTTGTGATGACGCCCGCCATCAGATAGGTGGCCGCCTCTATGCGGTCTGGTATTATCTCGCCGCTTGCGGAATGAAGCGATTCCACGCCCGTTATCCGTATAGTTTCAGTGCCGTCGCCCTTTACCGGCGCTCCCATGAGGCGCAGCACTTCGGCTAGGTTTGATATCTCCGGTTCCTTTGCGGCGTTTTCAATAAAGGTCACTCCGTCCGCGAGGGCGGCCGCCATCATCAAGTTTTCCGTGGCCCCCACCGAGGGAAAGTCTAGCGTTATCGCGGCTCCCTTCAGCCTTCCGGCTGTGGCCGTTACGGCGCCCGCCTTTAGCTCTATGTCGGCGCCCATCTTGGCAAGCCCCTTAAGGTGGAAATCAAGCGGCCTGCTTCCAAGCACGCATCCGCCGGGAAGCGGCAGCAGCGCGCGTCCGCAGCGCGCAACGAGCGGGCCCAGCACCAGCGAAGAGGCGCGCATCTTGCGCACCAGTTCTACCGGCGTCTCGCATTTTATCTCGTTCGGCACGCGTATCTCCATGCAGTGGTCTTCAAAATCTACCTCCGCGCCGAGGTGTCGGAGAAGCTGACACATCGTCTGTATATCATACAGGTCAGGCACGCCCTCCAGTTTAAGGCTCTGTCCCTTCAACAGGATAGAGGCCGCCATAACAGGCAGAGCGGCATTTTTGGCGCCCTGAACGGATATCGTTCCGTTGAGCTGCCGTCCGCCGCGTATTACCATCTTGTCTGCCAAAATTTTCACTCCAGTCGTCTCCATTTATTCTTTGATGCTTATCAGTCAAGCAGGTCTTTTTGCAGAATTGCGGCTATCTTCTTGGAGGCGGTGCCGTCGCCGAAAGGCTGCGCCGCGCACTTTTCCTCGATTTTTTTAAGAGCTTCGGGGCTGCTGAGAAGAAGCAGCGCGTTTTCCCTGATTTTTTTTCGGTCAACGCCTACGAGCACGCCGCTTCCGTGTTCCACGGCCTCGGGGCGCTCCGTCACCTCGCGCAGTATCAGCACCGGCTTCTTTATAGCGGTAGCCTCCTCCTGCACTCCCCCGCTGTCGCTCAAAATGAACTTTGAGGCGTTCATCGCCCAGACGAAATCGGGATAGTCAAGCGGGTCGCAGAGGATGACTTTCTTTCGCCCGTCGAGGTATTTGTGGAATATTTCGCGCACGGCTGGATTCTTGTGCATCGGGATCACCATCCATAGTTCAGGATGGGCCTCTATAACGTCGACCAGCGCTTTGCATATCTCTTCAAGCGGCGCGCCCCATGATTCTCTGCGGTGGGCCGTCACCAGCACGAACGGTTCTCCATCGGGGAGCGCGTGCAGTTCTGCGCATTCGGGCTTCGTCTGTGCGGCTACTGTGTAAAAGAGCGCGTCTATGACGGTGTTTCCGGTTATGCTTACATCTGACGGCGAAGCGCCGTCTTTTAAGAGGTTTTCCGCGGCAAGCTGTGTGGGAGCGAATCCCCATCTTATCACCTTGTCTATGAGGACGCGGTTCATCTCCTCCGGGAAAGGCAGCCGCATGTTGCCGCTGCGAAGCCCAGCCTCGACGTGTCCCACAGGAATGTTGCGATAGAAGGCGGCAAGGCCCGCCGCAAATGTGGTCGTCGTATCGCCGTGGACGAGCACCGCCGCTGGTTTGATATCGTCAAAGTATTCCCCCGCGCCCGTAAGCACCGAGGCCGTTATGTAATCCAGCGTCTGTCTGTCCTTCATAATGTGCAGATTTATGTCGGCCGTCAGTTTGAAGAAGTTGAGCACCTGGTCGAGCATCGCCGCGTGCTGGCCTGTAGCCAGTATGCGCACGTCGAAATTTTCATTTTCCTTTAACGCAATTATGACCGGCGCCATTTTTATGGCCTCCGGCCTGGTTCCCACGACACAGACGATTTTTTTCCTGTCCATCTGAAAGCGCCTCCCCTGTTTATTTTGTTTATTGCAATATATTAAAGACCGGCACGCCGAGCAGCCTCATCCCAAAAAGCAGCACCCCTGCGTGTACGGAGGCCATGACGACGAGCACAGCCCATTTGGGCAGCCCGAAATCCTGCAGTTTGTGATGGGCGTGTCCTCTGTCCGGTTCAAAGGGCGATTTATGCGACAGCACCCTGCGCGTCATCGCCACAAGAGTATCTATTACCGGCACTCCCCCGAGAAACAGCAGCACAAAGGCCAGGTGTATGAAATTGACCTTGAATATATTGGGAAATATCGCCCAGGCGAGCTGCGAAGAGCATATATATCCCATCAGCGTGCTTCCGCCGTCGCCAAGGAAGGTGCGAGGCTGCGGGAAGTTCCACAGAAGAACTCCGAAGACGAGTCCCGCGAAGGGCAGCCATACTCCCCTCGCTCCTATCAGAAGCGCGCAGAGCGCCGTGATGAGCGTGATGGTGAGGCATAGGCCGTCCATTCCGTCAATGAGGTTGTAGGCGTTCGTCGCGCCCGCTATCCACAATACAAAAAGCGCGCGCTGCCATATTGGTACAGGCAGCGGGTAGATGACCCATGCGGCGGCCAGCAGATGGAAGACGAGCCGCAGAAGCGGCGGCAGCGGATGCATGTCGTCCATATAGCCGACGATGAAGATGACGGTGGCTCCAGTCGCTATGAACGGCACCTCAACGCCGGGGTTGCCCGTAAAGAGCGCCCACATCAAATAACCGCTCCACAGCACAAGTCCTGCGCCGCGCGGCATGATGCTGTGGTGTTTCTTTCGGCCTCCGGGGATGTCCAGCAGTCGGAACTTCTGCGCAAGAGCAATCGCAATCGGCGTTCCGATCAGCCCCCAGAGAAACGTTAAAAGTGTGAAGAGATAGGTTGAAAGCAAATTATCTTCCTTTCCCTGACATGTCTATCAAGCGGCGGCGGAGCGCGGCAGATTTATTTGTCCGCACCTCCGCCGCCGTCGGATTATTTTGTGCCAAACAACCTGTCGCCCGCATCGCCCAGTCCGGGAACGATGTAGCCGTGGTCGTTGAGGTGGCTGTCGACGCCTGCGACGTAGATGTCGACGTCGGGGTGTTCCTCGTGGAATTTGGCGATGCCTTCCGGCGCCGCTATCAGGGAGACCAGCGAAACGCGCTTTCCGCCCTTTTCTTTTATGTGGCTCACGGCGGCTGCCGCAGAGCCGCCAGTTGCGAGCATCGGGTCGACTACGAAGATGTCGCGCTCTGAGATGTCGCTTGGCAGCTTGCAGTAGTAGTCGACGGGCTTCAGCGTCTCAGGGTCGCGGTAGAGGCCGATATGTCCCACCGTCGCATTGGGTACGAGCTTCAAGATGCCCTCAACCATGCCCAGTCCGGCGCGCAGCACAGGGACGATGGCAAGTTTTTTGCCGGAGAGGGTGAATACGCGCGTCGTCGTAATGGGAGTCTCCACCTCTATCTCTTCAAGGGGAAGATGGCGCGTCACTTCGTAGACCATGAGTCCGGCCACTTCCTGGACGAGGTCGCGGAAATCCTTAGACGAGGTCTCTTTGTCGCGCATGAGGCCAAGCTTGTGGCGCACGAGCGGGTGGTCTATGACTACGGTGCGTCCGCCGCGCGGAGCTGCGTCTATCGCGGTTGAGTTTTCGTCTTCGTAAGCGCTTATTTTTTCAAGGCGGAAGGTGTGGCGGCCGCCTTCAAACGGCTCTGCAAGCCAGCTTTTCACCATGTCGTCCGCTACGTCCGTGCCAATGACGCGCGCGCCAAGGACGAGCACGTTCGCGTCGTTGTGGCGGCGGCTCATCACGGCTGTGAAATGGTCATGGCAGAGCGCCGCGCGGATGCCCTTGACCTTGTTCGCTACGATGCTCATGCCGATGCCTGTGCCGCATACCAGTATGCCGCGCTCAGCCTTGTGGCTGGCCACTGCGTCGGCCGCTTTGAATCCCCAGTCGGGATAATCGACCTTCACGTCGCATGAGGCCGTTCCGCAGTCTATTACTTCATGACCCGCGGAGAGCAGGCTCTCTTTTATTTCTTCTTTGAGTTTGAATCCAGCGTGATCCGCTCCAAGTGCTATTTTCATTATATTTTCCCCCGTGCCTAGATTTATCTTACGATTTTTTCTATTATTTCGCCCGCAAGCGTATACGGGTCGGCTTTTCTTGCGGAAAGCTCGGCCATTACGCCGTCGTCTTTGCGCCTGTTCCATGCCTTTTGGACCTTGGAGGAGATCTCGCCGCGCAGTATTGCTTCTACCTCCATCTCAAGCTGCGTAAAACGACGGCGCCTGCCCTCTTCGCTTGTGGTCAGGTATTCGCGGTGGCGGTTCAGCGTCTCTTTCGCCTCGTCTACGCCAGTATTTTTATTGGAAGAGACAAGTATCACGGGCGGCGTCCATTCGCGTTCCAGAAGCATTTTGAGCATCACCTGGACGTCTGCTGCAACTTTGTCCGCGCCCTCCTTGTCGGCCTTGTTGACGATGAAGATGTCAGCTATCTCCATTATGCCGGCCTTCATTATCTGTACGTCGTCGCCCATGCCTGGTGTCAATATCAGGCAGACTGAGTCCGCTATTTTTATTATGTCCACTTCGGACTGGCCGACGCCTACCGTTTCTATGATGACGACGTCGAAGCCGCAGGCGTCCAATATGAGCGCGCCTTCGTGCGTGCCGCGGCTGACGCCGCCTAAGTTTCCACGGGAACCCATGCTTCTGATGAAGACGCCCTCTTCGACCGCGTGATCCTGCATACGCAGGCGGTCTCCGAGAATGGCTCCTCCTGTGAACGGGCTGGACGGGTCTATCGCTATTACTCCGACCTTTTTGCCCTCTTCACGGAACTGTGCGATGAGACGATTGACAAAGGTGCTTTTTCCTGCGCCGGGGCTTCCCGTGATGCCTATGACCTGAGCGTTGCCGGTCTTAGGGTATATCCTCTTCATTATCTCCTGTGAAGATGGAGCCTCCGCCTCAACAAGGCTGATGAGGCGTCCGATGGATCTCGTGTCCCCCGCAAGCGCACGTTCGAGCAGCTTTTCCATAGTTAAACTCTCCCTGTATTATTTATTGAATAAGACATCTATCCCGGCGAAGCTGTATATTCCCAGGCCTATCGAGGCGGCGAATGTAAATCCGAGCACCATTCTGAGATAGAGCACCCACGTCTGGCTTCCGGGCCATTTTCCAGATTGTATGTTGACTACTATGCGCGCAAGAAAGAGTGAAACACCGAAAAGTCCAAGCGCAACAAATGCCTGGTAGTTGACAGACGGCACCGTCTTTAAGAAATCAAACAAATATCTTCACCCTTTCATATCCTCCGCTTACTGCCATGCAATAAAAAAGAGAGGAATACATTCCTCTCTAAATAATAACGCTTAATGACGCGAATGTCATGACCAATTTCCTATATTGCCGAAAGAAGCGGGAAATTTTGCTGCTTTTCTTCGTGTATTTGGCGAAGCGCGGCTACGCAGACCTCAAGGGCGCGCTTTCCGTCTTTGATGCCGACCATTGGCTGACGGCCCTCGCGGATGCAGGAGATGAAATGCTGCAGTTCCATTTTGAGCGGCTCCGTCTTTGGAAAGACGGGGTGCTCCATGACTTCGACGATGTTTCCGCCGCTCTGGCGCACGCAGCGCTGTACCGTGATGTCCTGCGTCTCGTAATTTACCGTGACGAAACGTTCCGCCTCTGATATCTCCATCTGGCGCAGGCGTTTTTCCGCGACGCGGCTGACGAGTATCTGCGCCATCGCGCCGTTTGCGAAGCCGAGCTGCACTGAGGCTATGTCCTCGTGGTCGGTCCTGATGCACTTGCCTATCGCTGAAATTGAAACGAGGTCGGAATTTATCATTGAAAGAATGATGTCGACGTCGTGGATCATAAGGTCGAGCACCACTCCGACGTCGCTTATGCGCGGTGAAAAGGGGCCTATCCTGTGCGTCTGGATGAAGTAGGGATCTTTTACAAACTCCCTCGCGTGCTGGACGGCGCTGTTGAAGCGTTCTATGTGCCCAACCTGAAGCAGCACGTCCTTTTCCTTGGCGAGCCGCAGCAGCTTTTCTGCTTCGTCTACGCTTGTCGTCACAGGTTTCTCAACGAGGACGTGGACGCCGCTTTCCATCGCCACCTTCGCTATCTCGTAATGCATATATGTCGGGACGACGATGCTTACCGCGTCTGGGCGGGTCTCTTTCAGGAAAGTCTTAAAATCATCAAAGGCGCTGACGCCAAGAGGCTCCGCGATCGCATGCGCCCTTTCGTCGTTGATGTCTACGACGCCTACAAGCTGCGCGCCTAATATCTCCGTATATACCCTTGCATGGTGCATTCCAAGATGGCCTACACCTATAACTCCTACTCGTACCGTCTCCATAATCAAAATCACCTCTCGGAGTGTGGGCAGCGCCGCTTAAAGCCCTTAATTACTATTTTCACGCGTTCTGCCGTTTTTTATCGCGCCGGCAAGCAGAAATAATCTTTTTTTGTCATCTCCGGCGCGGTAGGAGTAAAATAAATCCTTCGCGCAGAAGGTGCAGCGGTCATACGTGTATATATTATCATCTCTTATGCCTTTTGCGCAAAGTTGGCTGCGAATCTGCCCTTTGATGTCAAAATGTATGAAGTCTGAGTCGCCGTCGTCGATATTTTCCGCCGAGAACGCGGCAAGCGCCGCAGCCGTCGAAGGGTCGTCCGTTTTTCTGCCATAGCATTCCCTGCCGATAGCGGGGCCTATCCACGCCCAGATATTTTCCGCGCGCTGCGTCCGGTATTTTGCCTCTACCAAATCAAGCGCAGCGGCGCTTATGTTTTTCAGCGTGCCCTGAAATCCAGAATGCAGCATGACTAGCCACGGCCTTTCAGCCACGCCCGCAATGACGACGGGCGTGCAGTCGGCAAAGCGAAGACTGCCCAGAACGTCCGCGTCATACGGCAAAAAAATTCCGTCGGCCTTCGGCCGCTCAGAGAGCGCGCACCTTTCGTCAGCCTCTATTATCCGCGTTCCATGCACCTGAACTGGGGCCGCTAAGTTTCTTGCGTCATATTCAGGGGCAAGCTTGCTCCAAACTGCCTCCGGTTCTCCGCAGGCCTCGTCGTTCAGCGGCCCG
Source organism: Cloacibacillus sp. (assembly GCA_036655895.1). NCBI lineage: Bacteria > Thermotogati > Synergistota > Synergistia > Synergistales > Synergistaceae > Cloacibacillus > Cloacibacillus sp. The sequence continues at coordinate 61,417 of JAVVPF010000010.1, forward strand.
CGGCAAAAGAGCCGCGTAAAATAGCTCTCCGCCAAAATAGAGGGCATTGCAAATTCTACCGCAATGCCCCACTTGTCTTTTTTAGTGACGAATCCGTTAAAATCCATGAAAATGTTCCTTGATGTGGCCGACAAGAAAGAGGCTCCCGCAGCATAGGGTGGGAACTCCGCGCGCTGCGGCCGCTTTTATCGCGCACAGCGGCTCATCAAAAGCGCCGGCGCAGTGAAGCCCCGCCTCCTGCGCAAGCAACGCCATTTCGCTGGCCGCAAGCGACCGCTCGCTGCTTGGCACCTGAGTGCAGAACACCGACGCGTCCAGCCGTTTTAGGATGAGCAGGACGTCGCGGATGTCTTTATCCTTCATCATGGCGAGCACGATATTTATTTTTTTGTCGGGGGCAAGCGCTTCTACCGTCTCGGCAAGCCTCAGCGCGGCGTGCGGGTTGTGTCCCCCGTCAATTATGACTAGAGGGTCGTGCGATATTATCTCCATGCGCCCGGACCAGACCGTCTGCGAGATGCCGCGCGCGATCGCAGCCTCTGTGACATTTGGAAATTTCGGCGCAAGAAGACGTGCCGCAGCTACAGCAAGCGCCGCGTTCTCCGCCTGAAAGGTTCCAGGCAGAGGCGTATGGTAGCGGCCGGCGCCGTTTTGGCCTGTCAGTGTGAACTGTGTGCCGGAAAACGCAAATTCCATATCGGAAATTTTATATTCGTCGTTGAATATGTGAGCCATGGCTCCGTGGAGCGCGGCGGTGCTTTTGAAGAGCGCGTTGATTTCAGCAGCTCCTCCCATGAACAAGGCGGGCGTCTCTTTGCGCAGTATCGCGAATTTTTCCGCGGCTACCTTTAAAAGAGTGTCGCCAAGATATTCGGTATGGTCGAGGCCGATGGGTACGATGAGGCTAAGCGCTACGTCGCCCAAGATGTTTGAGGCGTCAAGCCTGCCGCCCATGCCGGCCTCAAAGACCGCTATATCTGGTGCTCTGTCCGCCAATATGATAATGGCGGCCGCAGTCACCAGCTCAAAGTATGTCGGAAGGTCGGAGGTGAGATATTCGTCTTCTTTGATGATGTCGTGAAGAACGGCTATCGCGTCAAACCACGCCTCAGCCGTCGCCTCGCCTCCGTCTATGACGAGCCGCTCCGTGAAGTCCACAAGATGCGGGCTGGTGTAGAGCGCGGCGCTGTATCCCGCGCTGCGAAGGATGGAATAGAGTGAGGCCGCCGTGGAGCCTTTGCCGTTCGTCCCCACTATTTGGACCGCGGGGAATTTTTTCTGCGGCATCCCGGCTTTGAAGAGAAGTCTTGCCAGACGGGCAAGCCCCGGACGAATGCCCGGGCTTGCCATCTGCTGAAGCTTAGTTTCTATTGCTGCACAAAAATCTTTCATCGATCTGCTTTCTATGAAAGCCGCCCAAGTTACTCAGAGAGGCTGCTAAGGTTTTCCCTTATGCGGAGAGCCTTTGTCTCATTGTCTGTTAGGGCAGTTTTTTCTTTTTCTATTACTTCTTCTGGTGCTCTTTCAACGAACTGTTTGTTAGCCAGTTTCACGCGGCTCTTTTCGATGTCCTTTTCGAGCTTGGCGAGGTCGTTCTTCAGCCTCTGCATCTCTTTTTCGACGTCGAGCAGCTCGCCGACGGGCAGATAGACCTGAACGTCGTCAAGCACGGTGGCGAGGCTCTTTTCAGGCTTTGAGCCAGCCGCGCCGGTCAGCGTAAGTTTTTCCGTCTTTGTGAGCAGGCGTATCTGTTCGTCGCATGATTCAAAGAGCGCAAGCTTCGCCGTGTTGTGTACCTCAAGGAAAGCGCCAGGGATCATCTGCTGCGGCGGGATGTGAGCCTCGGCCCTCAGATTGCGGATGGCGCGGACGGTGTCCTGCACTGCGGCCATGTCAGCAAGCGCGCTTTCGTCGATGTTTTCGACGCGCGGTGCAGGCCAGCCAGAGTGTTCTACGAGGTCTGTGCCGAACGGGAAGGCGTGCCACAGCTCCTCCGTTACAAACGGGATGATTGGGTGCAGCAGCTTGATGACGTCTTCAAATACGGCAAGAAGCACAGCCTGGGCCGCTTTGCGCCGCGGCGTTCCTTCGTCGCCGCGCAGCGCGGGCTTCGCAAGCTCGAGATACCAGTCGCATAGCTCTCCCCATGTGAAGTCGTACATGAGGCGCGCCGCTTCGCCGAAGAAGTAGCCGTCTAGCAGCCGCGTCATTTCGGAGCTCACCTGCGAGACGCGGTTCAGTATCCATCTGTCCTGTAGCCGCAGTTCTTTTTCGTCTATCGGCGCGCCTAATTCCGCGTCCTCAAGGTTCATAAGGGCGAAGCGCGAGGCGTTCCAGAGCTTGTTCATGAAGAGCCTGTAGGTGGATATCCTGTCGGTCGATAGGAATATGTCGCGTCCCTGCACCGTGAGCGCCGCCATCGTCAGACGAAGCGCGTCCGCGCCGTAGTCCTGTACGATCGTGAGCGGATCTATCACGTTGCCGCGGGACTTGCTCATCTTCTGTCCCTTTTCGTCGCGCACGAGCGCGTGGATATAGACGTCGTGGAACGGCACTTCACCCTTCATGCCTTCCAGGCCGAACATTATCATGCGCGCCACCCAGAAGAAGATTATGTCAAATCCAGTTACCAGCACGGAGGTCGGGTAGAATTTTTTGAGCGTCTCTGTGTCGTCGGGCCAGCCCATCGTTGAGAAGGGCCAGAGGCCGCTTGAGAACCATGTGTCAAGCACGTCCTCGTCCTGGCGCAGCGCGGTTGAGCCGCACTGCGGGCACTTGTGAGGAGCCGTCTCCTCAACTATTATTTCGCCGCATTCGTCGCAGTACCACGCGGGGATGCGGTGACCCCACCAAAGCTGGCGGGAGATGCACCAGTCGCGGATGTTCTCCATCCACTGATAATAGACGTTCGTCCACTGGTCTGGCACGAATTTTATTTTTCCGGCCTGCACGGAGGCCACGCCCGCGTCAGCAAGCGGACGTGTGCGCACGAACCACTGTTCCGAAAGGTACGGCTCAATGACCGTATGGCAGCGGTAGCAGTGACCGACTGAATGTTTGAGGTCTGTCACGGAGAGCAGCACGCCCTCTTTTTTGAGGTCTTCGGCAATAGCGGCGCGCGCTTCGAAGCGGTCCATGCCGGCGTATTTTCCGGCGTTGTCGCACATGACGCCTTTGCCGTCTATCACCTGTATCTGTTCAAGCCCGTGCCTCTGCCCAACGAGGAAGTCGTTGGGGTCGTGGGCCGGCGTTATTTTGACGCAGCCTGTGCCGAATTCTGGGTCGACCATGTTGTCCTCAACGACGGGGATGACGCGCCCAACGAGCGGGACTACGACCTTTTTGCCGACGAGATGGCGGTTCTTTTCGTCGCGAGGATGTATCGCAATGGCAGTGTCTCCGAGGATAGTCTCAGGGCGCGTCGTCATCACGATTACGCCGCCCTCTTCGCCGTCCGCGAATTTATAGGAGACCTCGTAGAACTTGCCGTCGTTTTCTTCATGCTCGACCTCTAGGTCGGAGAGGGCCGTCTGACAGCGCGGGCACCAGTTTATGAGGTATTTTCCGCGGTAGATGAGGCCTTTTTTATAAAGTTCGACGAATATCTTGCGCACAGCGCGTGAGAGTCCTTCGTCCATCGTGAAACGTTCGCGGTCCCAGTCGCAGGAGGCGCCCAGTTTTTTCAACTGGCCTATTATGGTGCTGCCGTATTCCTGCTTCCACTCCCAAACTTTTTTCACGAATTCCTCGCGGCCCAGGTCGTGGCGCGAGACGCCCTCCGAAGCAAGCGAGCGCTCGACGACGTTCTGCGTGGCAATGCCTGCGTGGTCCGTTCCGGGAAGCCACAGCACCTCATAGCCCTGCATACGCTTTGTGCGGCACAGTATATCCTGCAGCGTGTTGTCGAGGGCGTGTCCTACGTGGAGTTTGCCTGTTACGTTTGGCGGGGGTATGACGATTGAAAAAGGCGGCTTCGGCGACGAGGCGTCGGCCTTAAAAAGCCCCTCGTCTATCCAGCGGGCGTACCATTTGTCTTCGATAGGCACGGGATCATAACTCTTGCCTAACTGTGTTTTCTCGGAATCCATCCGTGTTTCCTCCTCAATGACCTGGCCGGGTGGCCCAGGCCGTATCTATTCCCATCCCGACAGCCCGGCCGTTCCGGTACCTCGGGTATGCAGGTCTTATCTGTTTTTCTTTGCGTCCTGAGCGTCTAGCTTTCTTATTTCGGTTAGGCACTGTTCAATGCCGTCTCTAAGCTTCGACATCTCATCGTTGTTTGCGCCGGATGTTAAAAACGGCGGCAGCATTGAATCGAGTCCCTCGCGCATTATCGCATTATACTGCCCTTTGCGTTTTCCGGCAGTTATTTTGTCTCCTTTTGTGAAGACGACGAGGCGCGGCATCTCCATACTGTCGAGCCAGTTGATCAGCTCAATGTCGTTCGCAAGCGGGCCGTGACGGAAGTCGATGAGATGCACGACGTATGATATGGGGCGGTCCTCGTTGAAGTAATCCTCAATGAGCCGCCACCAGACCTTGCGTTCGTCCTTGCCGCGAGCCGCGTATCCGTATCCGGGAATATCTACGAGCGAGAATTTGTTAGGCTCCGCCTCTACATTGTAGAAGTTGATGCTGCGCGTCTTGCCGGGCTTTGAGCTTACCTTTGCGATTTTTTTGCCGAGCAGCGCGTTGACCAGCGTAGACTTTCCAACGTTCGAGCGTCCCAGAAAGACTATCTCGTCATAGTTGGGCGGAGGGAGCTGCTGTTTGTTGAAGGCCGTGCAAAATAGATCTGATTTCCATACGGACATGGTTTATTCCTCCGCTCTTAAGGCGAGTTTGAATACCTCTTCGACATTTGATACGAAATGGAGCGTCATTCCCGAAAGCACCCACGGGCTGAGCTCCGACGCGTCCGATTTGTTGTCTTCGGGCAGTATTATTTGTGTTATTCCAAGGCGTTTTGCGGCAAGTATCTTTTCTCTGAGGCCGCCTATCGGCAGTACGCTGCCGCGAAGCGTAAGCTCTCCGGTCATCGCGTATTCTGATGCGATGGCGCGCCCAGTAAGCGACGAGCAGAGCGAAAGCGCAAGCGTTATGCCGGCGGACGGCCCGTCCTTAGGCACCGCGCCGGCCGGTACGTGGATGTGTATGTCTTTTTTGTTCCAATCAAAGCCGTTCAGACCGTGCTTCTCCGCGTTCGAGCGGAGATAGGCGAGCGCCGTGGTTGCCGATTCCTGCATGATGTCTCCGAGGTTGCCTGTGTAGGTGACTTTGCCTGTCCCGTCCATTACGGCGGACTCTATCAGTATGACGTCGCCGCCCGCCTCTGTCCAGGCAAGTCCTATAGCGGTTCCCGCGCTTCCGTCTTTTGGAAGGTGGGTTCCGTGGAGCATCTCCGCGCCAAGTATCTTATGAAGGCGATCTTTCGTGAGTGCGGCGCGTTTTTTCGGCGTTTCTGGCGTTTGGGCCGAAAGCTCAGCCACTATTTTGCGCGCCACCTTTGATATCTGTCTGTCAAGCGAACGCACTCCGGCCTCCATCGTATAGGAGCCGATTATCTCTTTGAGCACGGTTTCCGATATTGAAAGTTCACGCGCGCCTAGTCCGTGTTCCTTCATTATTCTCGGTATCAGGTGTTTCTGGGCTATCTTGATTTTTTCTTCTAGCACGTAGCCGGAAAGCGGGATTATTTCCATTCTGTCAAGCAGCGGCCGTGGAATGCTTGAGGTGCTGTTGGCGGTGGTGATGAATATGACGCGGCTCAAATCAAACGGAGCTTCTAGGAAGTTGTCTGTGAAGTTCCAGTTCTGCTCAGGGTCGAGCACTTCAAGCAGCGCGGAAGACGGGTCTCCGCGGAAATCGGAGCCTAGTTTGTCTATCTCGTCCATTAGAATGAGCGGGTTGTTGACGCCGCACTGTTTTATCTTCTGGATTATGCGTCCGGGCAGAGCGCCGACGTAGGTGCGCCTGTGGCCGCGAATCTCGGCTTCGTCGTGCATTCCGCCGAGCGAGATGTTTATGAAATTTCTGCCCATCGCGCGCGCGATGGATTTGCCAAGAGAGGTCTTCCCTACTCCCGGAGGTCCTACGAAGCATATTACCTGTGCCCGCATCTCTTTGCCGGCGCGTTTTTTGACGGCCAGATATTCCAGTATGCGTTTTTTTACATCTTCGAGGCCGTGATGGTCCTCTTCCAGCACCTTTTTTGCGTTGACGAGGTCGAGGTTGTCCTTTGTGGACTTGTTCCACGGCAGGTCTATCAGGTTTTCGATATAATTGCGCGCGACGGCCGCCTCCGGTGAAAACGGCGGCAGCTTCACGAAGCGCGATATCTCCTTGTTAACCTTTTGCAGCACCGCCTCCGGCATTTCGGCGGCGCAGGCCGAGGCGCGAAGCTCCTCCGACTCTGTTTCGGGACTTTCTTCGCCAAGGTCCTCGCTTATCACCTTCAGCTGTTCGCGCAGGTAATAATTATGCTGGTCTTTGTCAATTTCCGAACGAACCTTTTCTTCTATGTCGCGTTCAAGCGCAAGCAGGCTGTTTTCATCGACGAGCATCTTAAGAAGCAGAGCAAGCCGGTCTGACGTGTCGGGCGTCTCAAGTATTTTCTGCTTGTCTGTTATGTCGAGGTTGCAGTGAGAGGCTACGATGTCGCAGAGAACGTCAGGGTTGTCTATATCTTGCACGGAGCGTGCGATCTCATCCGGCATCTTTGGGTCAAGATGTACGTTTGTCTCAAATTCGCGCAGCAGCGTCCTCATATACGCGCGTGTCTTCTGCGAGGGATCGCATTCCACCGTTTCGATGGTCTTAACATGGGCCAGCATAAAGGGTTCCGCCGTGGAGAACCTTTCGGCCTCCGCCCTGCATCCGCCCTCGACTACGACTTTAAGCGAGCCGTCGGGCAGTCTGACGTTTTGAAGTATCTTGCAAAGAGTACCTTTTGTATAGAGCGACTCAGGCTTCACCGTATCCTGATAAGGTTTTTTCTCCGCAGTGATGAAGACGATGCGGTCGTGTTCGCCGGCCTCTTCAACGGCGCGCATTGACTTTGGACGGCTAATGAAAAGCGGCGAGACGACGCCCGGAAAGACTATCAGTTCCCTTACCGGGATCACCGGGTAGAGGTCTGGCTTATTCTTCTGCGTCATTGCCTTCGCTGTCCGTTTCTGTCTGCGGTTTCTCCGTGCCTTCGACCGCCGCCTTTGTCACGGTGAGCGAGGCTGTCTTTGTGTTTCTGTTTGGTATCTCAAACTGCAGGTCGAGCATCAGGCTTTCAAGGACCGTGCGCAGTCCGCGCGCGCCTGTGTTGAGCTGGGCGGCTTTCTCGGCTATCGTCTCCGCAGCGTCATCTGTGAAATTAAGTTTGATGCCCTCCAGCGAGAAGAGCTTTATATATTGTTTAAGGGGCGCGTTTTTCGGTTCCTTGAGTATTTGCACGAGCGCCTCAGTCGTCAGCGACTCAAGCGCCACCAGCACCGGCAGTCTTCCGATGAACTCAGGGATGAAGCCGTAAGTGCGCAGGTCGTCAGGCTGTAATTTTTTCAAAAGCTCTGAGCCGTTGTGCTTTGTCGCGTTTGAGGTGATCTCGCCGCCGAAACCGAGCTGCTTTTCGTTGGTACGCTGGGAGATTATCTTTTCGAGCCCGTCAAAAGCGCCTCCGCAGATGAAGAGGATGTTGCTGGTGTTGATGGGGATCATCTCCTGGCTCGGATGCTTGCGCCCGCCCTTTGGAGGAATGTTCGCCACGGTGCCCTCTATTATCTTAAGCAGCGCCTGCTGTACCCCTTCTCCAGAAACGTCTCTCGTTATGGAGGTGGATTCTGATTTACGCGCTATTTTATCGATTTCGTCGATATATATTATCCCGCGCTCCGCCGACTGTATGTCAAAATCAGCCGCCTGGAGCAGCCTCAGCAGTATATTTTCGACGTCTTCGCCTACGTAGCCGGCCTCTGTCAGCGTAGTCGCGTCCGTCATGGCAAACGGCACGTGCAGCATTTTCGCAAGCGTCTGTGCGAGCAGCGTCTTGCCGCTACCTGTCGGGCCAACGAGCAGTACGTTGCTTTTTGGAAGTTCAACGTCGTCGTCGTCCATCGCCGGGTTCAATATCCTCTTGTAGTGGTTGTAGACCGCCACGGAGAGGACCTTTTTCGCCTGCTGCTGCCCTATGACGTATTGGTTGAGGAAATCTCTGATTTCGACCGGTTTGGGCAGTTCATCAATTGACGGTAGCGAGGTATAGTCGGGTTTTGCCTCCGCGCGCGGCGTTTCTAGCTCAACGTCGTCGCTCAGGTGCTCGCCCTTTAGAAGGATATTTCCAAGGTGCAGGCAGTCGGAGCATATAAAGACGTTGGACTGCTGGCCGGAGAAAAGCCTGGCAGTATCGCTCTGCGGCTTTCCGCAGAAGGAGCAGCGATTGACCTTGTTTTTGTTGTTATATTTATTTCCGTTATCATACATTGGGACAGACACCTCGCGGCAGACAGGGGGAACCTTAATGATTCGCTGACCATAAGCGCCCGAATGGTTTATTCAGGCGCCCATGATCAGCGCTGTCAGGAATTCTCGGAACCCCTCATCAAATTTAACGTTTTTCTATTATCTTATCGACGATTCCGTATTTCAGCGCTTCTTCCGCGGACATGTAAAAATCTCTGTCCGTATCGGCCTCTATCCTCTCGATCGGCTGTTTCGTATGGGAGGCCAGTATCTGATTGAGTTTGGCGCGGGTCTTTAATATCTCTCGCGCGTGTATCTCTATGTCAGAGGCCTGTCCCTCCATGCCGCCGAGCGGCTGGTGGATCATTACCTTCGCGTTTGGGAGCGCGATCCTCTTGCCGGCGCATCCCGCCGTAAGGAGCACGGCTCCCATGCTCGCCGCCATCCCGAGGCAGATGGTGGAAATATCCGGCTTTATATACTGCATCGTGTCGTAAATCGCCATACCTGCGGAAACCGAACCGCCCGGGCTGTTTATGTACAGCGATATATCCTTGTCAGGGTCTTCGCTTTCGAGAAAGAGAAGCTGTGCTACGACGAGGTTTGCGACGTCGTCGTTTATCTGCGTGCCAAGGAATATTATTCTGTCTTTAAGGAGGCGGCTGTATATGTCATAGGCGCGCTCACCCCTGCCAGACTGCTCTATAACCGTTGGAACATAATACGGCATTTTTAACGCTCCTCCTTTTTTGCAACTTATAATTATATTTTGCAGGCTGAACTATTCAGCCTCTTTTGCCTCCGGCTCTGTCGGAAGGTCGATGCGCTCAGGGTGGACCTCTTTGACCTTCACGGCCGCCGCTACAAAGTCTGTAGCTTTGCGGGTGCGGATCTTGTCGGCCATCTCAAAGAGCCTGTCCTTGTCGCCGTAGACGTAGTCAAGCAGTTTTTTCGGGTCGATGCCGCTCATGTGGGCCATCTGGATGATCTCGTCCGTAAGCTCTTCGCGCGTCCACTCAATGTTGTTTTCTTCGGCTATCGCGTCGAGGATAAGTCCGCGCTTCACCATGCGGGCTGCCGCGGCTTCAAGGTCTGCCTCGTATTTTTCCTTGTCCATGCCGATCTTTTCGAAGAACTGGTCCATGGTCATTTTTTCTTCTCTTTCGATCTTATCGGCCTGCTGTTTTTTAATGGAAGCCTTCTGACGGTCTACGAGGGACTGCGGCACTTCAAATTCTGTCTTGTCAGTCAGCTTGGTCATGGCGTCCTCTTTGAGTTCGTCCGCGCTCTTTTTTTCGTAGCCTGCTTCGAGCTGCTTTTTGACCTCTTCTCTGAGTTCGGCTACGCTTTTGTGCTGCGCGTTGGTGAACTCCGCAACGTATTCGTCGGTAAGCTCAGGCCTCTGCTTTTTCATGATGCCCATTATCTCTATTTCATAGCGGCTCTTGACGGCCTTGTCCTTCTTGGCCTCTTCGCCGTCTACGGGAAGCTCTATTGAAACGGCGTCGCCGGGGACCTTGCCAACAATGGCGTCGACTACTTCGGGACGCATCGTTTCCGCTCCGAGGAATATTTCTGTCTTCTGTCCGTCTTCGGCCTTCTTTTCGCTGCCGTCTTCGTAGGTGACGTAGGTGTTGTATTTAACGGAGGCGTAGTCTTCCTTTGTCACAGGACGATCCTCGTATGTGGGAACGACCTCTGAACGCGCGTCAAGAATGCTCTCTATCTGAGCGTCGATCATATCGTCAGTGACGGCGTATATTCTTTTTTCGGCCTCTATCTCAGAAATTTCGGGAATGTCGAAGTCGGGAGTCACTTCAAATTTTACCGTGAACTCGTAGGGCTCGCCCTCGGTCAGTTCGCCAGGCTTAAGGTCGGGGTCGCCGATGAGCTTAAGCTCAAATTCTTCTATCATCTTATCCAGCGCGTCAGGAATGATCTCCTCAAGCGTCTCCGCTAAGATGGCGCTCTTTGGGAAGTAGAGTTCAAGCGTTCTGCGCGGTACCTTGCCCTTGCGGAATCCCTTTATGTTGGCGCTCTTTGAAACCCTCTTGTAGGTCTCTTCAATGGCCTTTGTAACTTCCTCGGGAGTAAACTGCGCTTTTGCCTCAACGATATTCTTATCCTGCGACACTATTTCGGTTTTCAATTTATTTTTCCCCTTTCAAAATATTTCAGCAATCAATGTTTAACCATAGCATTTTACCATAACTAACTAAATTAAACACCACATGATTGTGAAAAGTTTAAATAAAAATCTTCTCGGCAATTTATAAAACCTAGGTCAGACCTATAAGTAATGCTCTTAGAAAACCTAAGGCAGCTAGAATTTCAGCCAATTTGCTGAAGAGCAGTCTGTTTTAGCCAAAGGTGCAGTGTATAAATAAGAGCAATCTCTAGACCGATATGATATTTATTTTATAAATAGATAGAATAAACGAGGAGTATGAGTAGACAGTAAATAGATATAAAAATCTCCACCAACTATAACAGTGAAGTGGGAGAAATAAAAAGTCTAGCTATCAGCTTATTTATTTGGTCGGGATGGTCGGATTCGAACCGACGACCCCCTGCTCCCAAAGCAGGTACGCTAACCAGGCTGCGCTACATCCCGAACAGATGAGATTATATCATGACTTTTGATTTTTGGAAAAGCTAATATTTTGACGAAGCGCCGCAGAGCGCGCACAATGCTTGTAAAAGGCTTAAAGAGCCTGATCGCCAGTGTATTTTATTTCGTGTATCTGCGCCATCAGCGTTGCCGCAAGGAGGATAGCCGCGCCTATAAGCTCCCGTTCGGAAAGCCTTTCTCCCAGCACCAGGTAGCCTGAGGCCGCCGCAAACAGCGTCTCTCCGCTCAATATGATGCAGGTGGCGACTGGGCTGACGTAGCGTTGGGCCGCCATCTGAAGCGTGTAGGCGATGCAGGTGCAGGCAAGCCCCGCGTAGACTATGGGCTTCCACGATTCGGCGACCCATCTCCATTCGGGAGCCTCGGCGGCAAACATCACTATCGAAGCAAAGAGCGCGACTGACGCAAATTGTATTGTGGAAATTTTTAGCGGATCGTGCTTTCTGGAAAATTTATCGCAGGCCATGATATGCGCCGCCCAAAAAAACGCTCCGGCAAATACAAGAACGTCGCCGATATTGATTGAAACGCCGGGCGTGATGGAAAGAAGGTAGAGCCCCGTCATGCTCATCGCTATTGCGGCTGCCGTGAACGGCGTGGGCAGTTTTTTTATAAAAAATCCGTATATTGGCACGATGACGATATAGGTTGCTGTGATGAAGCCCGCCTTGCTTGCCGTAGTAAACAGAAGTCCGGTCTGTTGGAGCGCGGAGGCGATGAACAAAAACGCGCCGCAGGCGACGCCGCTTTTTAGGCAGGAGCGCCACTCGGAGAGTTCAGACGAGAAAGAATATGGTTCTTCTTTGTATCTGTTCATAAAAAAGGTGAACGGAACTAGAAATACCAGCGAGACGACGTATCTGCCGGTAAGGAATGTATATGGACCGATATACTGCATGCCGAGTATCTGCGCTATGAAGGAGGTCCCCCATATCAGCGAGGCGGCGGAGAGCATTATCACCGAAAGTGTTTTCATGTTGTTTTTTTTCATTGCTGCACCAGCCAATTCTAAAAGATGTCCCAAAGGGCGCAGAGGAGATTATACTATCATTTTCAATTATTTTCGATGACTGAGCGCTGCGTTGGCGTCAGGCCGTAAAGCTGGAAGATGTCACGGTCTATCTCTTTTTCAAGTGTTATTGCGGCGTCGCTGCGCCGGCCGTGCTTCTGCGGAGGTTCATTTGCGTAAAGCGCGGAGAGCGCCTGCGCCGCGCGCTCAATTTTCTCTTTAAGCTCAAGTTTTTTTGTCTCTCCCGCGCTTATCCGACATACTGGAAGGTTGGCTATCTGCGACGGCCGAAGTTCATAGTAACCGTTTAAAAGCTCCGGGGCGCCCGCGCGGTATACGAAATCCATCAGTGTAGAATTGAGCAGCGCGAGAATAAAATAATCCGCGACGCAGACCGCGGTGCATTTATCGTTGAAGTAGACGCCCGTTGTGTCCATCGCCGCTGTGATTTTTTTTGAGATGACCGGCATCAGGATTTTTGGCTTTTGAAATATAGCTTTATATTTGCATGGCCGCAGCTCCCACCAGTAATCGCCCTTGTCGCGCCTTGCGAGTGCTTCTTTTTCAAACTGCGCCAGGTGCGCGGCTACCAACGGGTGTTTTGTGGCGAACCAGAATAGCGCGTCGTCCAGCTCTCTATGTCTGTTGGTGTAGCCTTTTTCTATAAAAATAAGCTGCTTTTTTACAGGAGGCAGGCTGTACGGCTTGACGTCCCGGCCGGAATAGAACGGGACTATCAGTTCCGCGGAGTTTTGCTCGGTATTTTTTATACGACACGCAGTATCGTTGTCTATGACGAATGCCGCGTTGAGCCCTGTTAGCACGCCTCTGTATATCTCCCCTTGCGCGTATTGGAAAAGTGAGAGGCTTTTTTCTTTGATCGCGGCTAAAATCTCGCTGCGGGTTTTTGAGTTTGGCTCCGAGATGGAAACGACGGCGCCGTTTTGCTGAGGCTGCGGTGCGTTGTCGCAAATATAATCAGAAAGAGAACTGTCCTGCGAACAGGCTGCGGCATCCATATAGATCGTGGCCTCTGCGCACGGCTCGGCGAAGAGCGAAATGGCCGTAAGCTGAAGTGCCGAACCCTTTGACGAGAGGCGGTTTCCAAGTGAAGCAATAAGGCGCGGGGGCGTGACGCGGAAGAAATCTTTAAGCCCCTCGCCGTATGCCGCCTTCATCCATCTGTCCGATGAAAGTGTGACGGCGCTGCCGTCGGGCGCAAGCATCCCGGCCGCTCTTTCGATGTAGTAGCAATAGAGATCCGCTTTGAAACGCTGCGACGAATAGCCCGACAATAGTTCCTTCAGCGCGGCAAAGCGTTCCGCTCTGAGATGAGGCGGAAGTGTGACGATAAGGTCGAACTTGAGATCGTTAAATATATTTTCAACTAGAACGCTTCCCCATACAAACTTTTCACGGTCAGGGGCGGCGTATGGATATATGAGGCGCAGCGCGGCGAAGATCATGTCAAGCGACGCCGCGCTGCAGTCTGTCAGATAAAGAGAGTTTTCTATAAAATCTTTGATGAGATTTTCAAGACGTCGTTCGGCGGTGCGGCCCGTCAGATATTTTCTTAGGCCGAGGCGCACGCCCGCTATTTGAGCGATCATGTGAAGAACGACGGCGCCGCCTGATGCCGCGATGTCGCAGAATCGTATGCGGGACAGGGCTGCGTCGATGCTCTGGGCGTGCGACGCGATGACGCTGTCGTCATAAAGGATACGTTCGTTGGCAAAGTAACCGTCCAGCGCCTCGCGCGCTAAATCGCAGCTTTTCTGGAGATAGTTTTTGATCCCCTCAACGCATAAAAAATCAAGCAGTCCCTCTTCAGGCTCGATACGCTGAGCTGAATCTGGCTCCGCAAGCATCAGCAAAGAGGGTTCGTCAGGCGCCGATACCGCCGCCGCGAGCAGTCCCGAGGCTTTATTTTTGGTCATATAGTCGTCTATAAAACAGCGAGCCTGAGCAAAAGAATCCGACGCCAAAACGCCCGGCGCCAGCTTTATTTGGATGATGTCTATCCGCCCGCTGCCTGAGGCCGGGATGTGTTTTCCTATGATGCGGTACGAGGAGATATGGCTTTTAAGGGCCTGCGGGATATGCACCCCGGAGCGGATCCTGCTCTCGGAGGCGTCCACAGTTAGGAATAGCTCTTCGGCCAGTTTGGTGAATGAGGCGGCCTCAAAGACTTCGCTGCATAATTTCTGAAAAATTATAGAAGAGCTGTTTCTTTGGCGCATCCACTCATCCACCCCTAATTTCTTAAAATTTTACGCGGTAAATCAGCTGCTATTTAATAAGTATAAGCCCATGACCGTCATTAGACAAATGGGAAATTGTGGGTGTCATATTAAGTAAACCCAGCTCCACCAAACCGGACTAAAAATACCGCAACCGCCTCTGTCCCCACGAAGGTAGCTGCTATTTACTCGTACTTTCGCTAAAGCGTCGCAACCCATAACCTACATTATCCACATCGTATATAAGGAACGCAGCTAGAGTCAAGGTAATGTGTTATATAATGGCCGCTTCCGCCCCTATACCTACAACAGTTGCCCCTCGCAATGGGGCTACAGCCATAAGGCGAGAAAATAGATATACGGCTTTTCTCTTTGCTATACGTACATAGCCAGTATTTACCGACCGTCTGTATTTCTCCGCCTCCCCCCGCAGTGCTTGGGGACGACGTGCCGAAAATAATATTTCGTGCCGACTATTATAATATTTCCATACAGTTTGTGTGAAGTGGCCTTATACATACATCTTTAATACCTTTTGTATCAGGAAGATGTACCGAGAGAAAATGGCGGTTTTTTACCCTTAAAAAACAAGAAAAACCCCGTCATAGACAGGGTTTATTGTTAAATGGAGCCAACGTCCGGATTTGAACCGGAGACCTGCGCATTACGAGTGCGCTGCTCTACCAGCTGAGCCACGTTGGCTTTTTGTTTGGAGCGGACAACGGGATTCGGACCCGCGACCCTTAGCTTGGGAAGCTAATGCTCTACCAGCTGAGCTATGTCCGCTTCACCAACGAGGGATATAATACCATAACTTTTCAAACTACGCCATACATTGAACGAAATTTATTGTCTAATCGAGGCTCAAATATTTTCCAACTCACGCCATGTTCGCCAGAAATGTAGGTTGATAGTTTAATGTTCGCCCATGCGTAAGGTGAGATAATAGTAATACTTGCCGACTTCCTTGAATATATCGGAGACAGAAAGCTCACGACAATCAGTATACAGAAAGTAAGAGAGTTCAGAGAACTGTAGTATAAAGCGCCGAAGAAGCGCCGGGCAAAAAAGTAGAAAGGTAAATGTATGATGGGACAAATTCTAAAGCGTTAAAGGATAATCAGTTTGGTAGGAAAATGTAAGA